>DASYQB010000040.1:0-22259 GCA_036005985.1 Candidatus Methylomirabilota bacterium
AAGACGCCGCCGTCGAGCATGGCGTGGAAGAAGCGGCCATAGCGCGCGGTATCCGAGCGCTTCGCCGAGGCGTAGTCCGTCACCGGCGATCCGGTGAAGAATGCCGTCAGCATCGAGCCCACGCGGTTGACGGTAAGGGCCACCCCGACGGCTTTCGCTCCTTCTTCGAGTCCCTGCTGAAGCTGCGCGCCTCCTTCCTCCAGCCGCTCGTAGACGCCGGGATTCGCGAGGGCGCGAAGGGCCGAGAGCCCCGCCGCCACCGCGAGAGGGTTCCCCGACAGCGTGCCTGCCTGATAGACGCCGCCCAGCGGCGCCACGCGCTCCATGATGGCGCGCGTGCCGCCGTAGGCACCCACGGGGAGCCCGCCGCCGATGATCTTGCCGAGGCACGTGAGATCGGGGCGCACTCCGTAGAGCGATTGGGCGCCGCCGTAGGCGACCCGAAAGCCCGTGATCACCTCGTCGAAGACGAGGAGCGATCCATGAATGTCGCAGAGTGCCCGCAGCCCTTCGAGAAAGCCGGCGGCCGGAGGCACCACGCCCATGTTGCCCGCCACCGGCTCGACGACGATCGCCGCCACCTCGCGCCCCCGCTCCGACATGACGGCCTCGACGGCCGACAGATCGTTGAACGGGACGGTGATGGTAAGCGCGGCGAGCGCCGCGGGCACACCGAGGCTATCCGGCACGCCGAAGGTGGCGCCCCCCGAGCCGGCCTTGACGAGCAGGCTGTCGGCATGTCCGTGGTAACAGCCTTCGAACTTGACAATGGCGTCGCGTCCCGTGACACCTCGGGCCAGCCGGATCGCGCTCATCGCCGCTTCCGTGCCCGAGGAGACGAGGCGCAGCATTTCCATCGAGGGCACGGCGCGTGAGATCAGATCGGCCAGCTCCACCTCGCCCTCGGTAGGCGCCCCGTAGCTCGTGCCCCGCCGGAGGGCCTCGCCCACCGCTTCGAGGAGCGACGGCGCGGCGTGGCCGAGGATGAGCGGTCCCCACGAGCCGAGAAAATCTATGTAGGTCCGGCCGTCCACGTCGGTGATGCGGCATCCCTCGGCGCGCGCCACGAAGAAGGGATTCCCTCCCACTCCCCGGAAGGCACGGACAGGACTATTGACGCCTCCGGGAATCACCCGCTGGGCTCTCGCGAAGAGCGCGTCCGAGCCGGCGGTCATGCGGAGAAATCGCCCTCGGGCTTCATCCACTCGACGGGCAGGAAATCGCGGTGCGTGGCGTCCCACCGGAACGCTCCCGCGTCGTCCACCCGCCCCTCCCGCACCGAGAGGACCACGTAGGTCGCCTCCGGATAGGCCGGCTCGCCATTCACGAGCGCGTTGTGCTTGTCCGTGGCGGAGAAATAGGCGCCGGCGTCGATATGCGAGTGGTAGATCGTGAGGACCCGGAATCCCTGGGCCTCTCGCCGCCCCATGGCGATGAGGTCTTTGGGATCGATGTAGTAAGCGGTGCGGGAATCGCGCGGATGGCGCTCCGGATCCTTGGCGTGGAGCTCGTCCTGGATATTTCGGCACGCGAGGAGCAGTCGCTCCCCCGGCTTGTCCATCACCACCCCGCAACACTCGCCGGGATATTCCGCGATCGCCTGGGCCAGGATGCGCGCGTACTCTTCAGGCGTCAGGATCATCGAGGGCGAGTCAGCCGCCGAGTCCAGACCCGCTTCCTACGAGGGCCGGCGCGCCCCCCGCGAGGGCGGGAATAATCGACACCTCGTCTCCGTCCTTGAGCGAGGTCTGCAGTCCCTGGAGCGACTCGATGGCCTCGCTGTTCACATAGAGGTTCACGTGGTGGTGAATCTCGCCCGCCTCGTTGCGCACGAGGCCCTTGAGCGCGCTGAACCGTCCTTCCAGCTCGTCGAGCAGGCCCTTCACGTCGCGCGCCTCGACGGAGACGCGGTCCTTGTTGTGGGTGGCCCGACGAAACGGCGTCGGGATGTAGACCTCGATGCTCATGTCCGACTCCTTCCCTTCTCGATCGACCCTAGAGCGACACGCTCAGATAGCGCTCGCCAGTATCGCACAGCACGGTGACCACGACCTGATCGGGACTGAGCGCTTCCGCCACGCGGCAGGCCGCCCACACGTTGGCGCCCGCCGAGATGCCCACGAGTAGCCCTTCTTCTCGGGCCAGCCGGCGCGCCGTCGCCGTCGCGTCCTCGTCGCGCACCTGCATGATCTCGTCGAGGACGGCGCGATTGAGCACCCCCGGCACGAAGGAAGCGCCGATACCCTGGATCCCGTGAGGCCGCGCCCGCCCGCCCGACAGCACGGGTGACCGCGTGGGCTCCACCGCGATGACGCGCACGCCGGGCACGCGCTCCTTCAGGACCTCACCCACCCCCGTCACCGTCCCCCCTGTGCCCACGCCGGCCACGAAGACGTTCAGGCGCTCCTCCGTCGCCTCGAGAATCTCCAGCGCGGTGGTCCGCCGGTGCACGTCGGGATTGGCGGGATTCTCGAACTGCTGGGGCATGAAGTAGTCCGGGTGCTCCTTCACGAGCTCCTGCGCCGCGAAGACGGCGCCCGTCATCCCCTCCACGGCGGGAGTGAGGTGGATCTCCGCCCCGTAGCGAGAGAGCAGCCGCTGACGCTCCACGCTGTAGTCATCGGGCATGGTGAGGATGAGGCGATAGCCACGCACCGCGCACACCATGGCGAGACCGATGCCCGTGTTTCCGCTCGTCGGCTCCACCACCGTGGAGCCCGGCCGGAGGAAGCCCCGGTGCTCGGCGTCCTCGATCATCCCCACGGCGATCCGGTCCTTGACGCTGCCCCCGGGGTTGAGCGACTCCATCTTGGCGAGCACCGCCGCGCCACCCGTCTTGGGCAGCCGGTTGAGGCGTACGAGCGGCGTGGCACCCACCGCGTCGAGTACGGACGCGGCGATGCGCGGTCGGGCCAGTGCTGCCGTCCTTCGCTGACTCATGGCGCTCAATCCTATCGGGAACGCAGGTTCCCCGGCAAAAAAAGGTTCAGATGTGGTACATGGGCTTGGCCGACGCGCGTCGCTCGGCGGCATGCCGCTTGAGATCCTCGAGCGTGGTCCCGTCGACCACAGCATCCACGGCGTCCGACACCGCCCGCCACAGATACGTCAGGTCTCCGCCGGCATCTCCGGCCGCCCCGCGCGACGGGCGCCCAGCCGCGCCCACGCCGGGGCGGCCTTCCACGGCGCGGAGGAGGGCACCCACGGTGATCTGGTCGGGAGCCTTGGCCAGGCGGTAGCCGCCCGCCGAGCCGCGCCGCGAGTGGAGAAACCCCGCTCGCTTGAGGCCGAGCAGGACCTGCTCGAGGTACCGCTGGGGTATGCCCTGTCGTCGCGCGATGTCCTGGATGGGTTGCAGCGTCTCTCCGTCGTCGGTGAGGGCCAGGTCGAGCATCGCCTTGATGGCGTACTCGCCCTTGGCGGATACCGTCACGCCCGCCCCCGCTCCAGGATCCGCGCCGCCTCCTTGGCGAAGTACGTGATGATGATGTCCGCGCCGGCGCGCCGGATGCCCGTGAGCGCCTCCATCATGGCCGCTTCTTCGTCGAGCCAGCCGAGCTGCCCGGCCGCCCGCAGCATCGCGTACTCCCCCGACACGGAATACGCGGCCACGGGAAGACCGAACTCGCTCTTCACCTTGGCGATGATGTCGAGATACGGCAGGGCGGGCTTGACCATCACGATGTCCGCGCCCTCGTCCACGTCGAGGGCGACCTCGCGCATCGCCTCCACGGAGTTGGCGGGATCCATCTGGTAGGAGCGCCGGTCGCCAAACTGAGGCGTTGAATCCGCGGCCTCGCGGAACGGCCCGTAGAACGCCGAGGCGTATTTGGCCGAGTAGGCCATGATCGGTGTCTCCTGATTGCCGTTCTCGTCGAGGGCCTCGCGGATGGCCGCCACCCGGCCGTCCATCATGTCGGAGGGCGCGACCATGTCCGCCCCCGCCTCCACGTGGGACACCGCCGTCCGCGCGAGGAGGTCCAGGGTGGGATCGTTCTTCACCCGCCCTTCTTCCACCACCCCGCAGTGGCCGTGGCTCGTGTACTCACAGAGGCACACGTCGGTCACCACGAGGAGGTCGGGAATGGTCTCCTTCACCGCCCGCACCGCCTGCTGGATGATGCCGTCCTCCGCGTAGGCCTCGCTCCCCCGTGGATCCTTGTCCGCGGGCAGCCCGAAGAGCAGCACGGCCGGTATGCCCATGGCCGCCGCGTCCTTGCACTCGCGCAAGAGCTCGTCCACGGAGAGACGGTACTGCCCCGGCATGGACGCGATGGGCTCGCGCACCCCGCGGCCGTGGACGGCGAAGAGCGGATAGACGAAGTCGTCGACCCGGAGCCGGGTCTCGCGAACCATCTTGCGCAGGAGAGGCGACTCGCGCAGCCGGCGTGGTCGGTACAGGGGAAACGGCATGACTCAGCTCCTCGCGTAGTGTTGGCAGATGGCGTGGGCCAGCGCCGGGATAGTGTACTCCCTCGGCACTATGCGTGCCTCCAGTCCGAGCTCGTCCGCCGTGGCGCGGGTCACCGGGCCGATACAGGCAATGACCACCCCGGCCAGGAGGCGCGGCAGGTCCACGGACGGAAAGAGTCCCGCGAAGTGCCGCACCGTGGAGGAGCTCGTGAAGGTGATGACATCCACCCGGCCCGCGGCGAGGGCCCGGCGGAGCTCCTCCGCATCCTCATGGGCGGGACGCGTACGATAGGCGGGCACCTCGTCGACGAGGGCGCCCGCGGCCTCGAGCTCGCGCACGAGCACGTCGCGTGTATCGGCGGCGCGCGCGAGAAGCACGCGCTCGCCTCGACGGATCAGCCTGAGCAGGCTCTCGGCAAGCCCCTCCGCCACGTACTCTTCGGGCACCACCTCGGGCTCGAGCCCGAGGTCCCGCAGAGCTCCCGCCGTGGCCGGGCCGATGGCGGCGAGACGGCGCTCTCGCAGGACGCCCACTTCTCGTCCCCTCGCCTCGAGGCGGCGTCGGGTCATCTCCACGCCGTTGACGCTGGTGAACACCGCCCACCGGTAGTCGTCGATGCTGTCGAGGGCGCGGTCGAGAGGCTCCCAGGAAGCGGGCGGCTCGATGACGATGGTCGGCACGAGGAGCACGGTGGCGCCCGCCTCCTCGAGCAGTGACGCGAAGGTCTGGGCCTGGGCGCGAGGTCGGGTCACCGCGACGAGCCGGCCGGCCAGCGGCTTGGCCGACGCCACCGCCGTCACCGTCCGCCTCCCTCGTCGAGAAGGGCCCGCGCCCCTCGGGCGAGGAGCTCCTCGGCGAGCTTCTCGCCGACCATTTCGGCCTGACTCGCTGGACCGCTGGTCTTGCCGCGGATCACCGTGCGGCCGTCGAGGCTGGAGACGAGCCCGTCCATCTCGACGGTGGCGCCGAGATGGCGCGCGAGCCCAGCCACCGGCGTGTGGCAATCCGCGCCGAGGCGGCGCAGGAAGGCGCGCTCGGCCAGAGCCTCCGCCCGCGCCGCGGGATCGTCGAGAGCCTGGAATGCCTCCAGCAGATGCTTGTCGGCGGCCCGCACCTCGACGCCGAGGGTACCCTGCCCCACCGCGGGCAACAGCTCGTGAGCCGAGAGCACCTGGGCGTGCTCGGGCTTGAGGCCGAGCCGATCGAGCCCCGCCCGCGCCATCACCATGGCGTCGTAGAGCCCGTCTTCGAGCTTCTTGAGCCGCGTGTCCACGTTGCCGCGAATCGGCTCGATGCTCAGATCAGGGCGCCGGGCGAGGAGGAGGGCGCGGCGCCGCAGGCTCGAGGTCGCTACGCGCGCCCCGCGCGGCAGGTCGTGGAGGCCGCCCCCCGCGGGGGTGAGGAGCACGTCGCGCGGATCCTCGCGAGGGGGAAAAGCGGCGAGGCACAATCCTTCGGGGAGGAACGCGGGCATGTCCTTGAGGCTGTGCACGCCCGCGTCGACCCGACCGTCGAGGATGGCCTCCTCGATCTCCTTCACGAAGAGCGCCTTCCCTCCGAAATCAGCGAGGGCCACGTCGGCCAGCCGGTCTCCCGAGGTACGGATGGTGACGAGCTCGACCTCGAGGCCGCGGGCGCGGAGGACGTCGGCAACCTGATTGGATTGCGCCACGGCGAGGCGGCTGCCCCGCGTGCCGAAGCGCAGGGTCATGCCGCGGGGCCGCCCCGGCTCTTGCCGAGCCCGAACAATTCCGAGATGACCTCCATCCATCGATGGCCATGGCCCGCCTTCGAAGAGTCCCGCAGCTTGACGGTGGGGGCGTGGAGGATCTTGTTCACGATGCCCTGGGAGAGCGCCTCCAGCGCCTGCCTCGTCACCTCGTCGGCGCCGGGAAGCCGGGCGAGGGTCCGGCCGAGCTCCGCCCTCCGGATCTCCTCGAGCTTCTCGCGCAGCGACACGATGGTCGGCACCACCTCGAGGCTGCGCAGCCGGTCGGCGAACTTCGTCACCTCGCGCTCCACGAGCGACTCCGCCTGCTGCGCCTGGCGCTTCCGCTCGCGCAGGTTGGCCTCCACCACGGAGCGGAGGTCGTCCACGTCGTAGACGAAGACGTTCTCGAGGTCGTTCACGGCGGGGTCGACGTTGCGCGGCACGGAGATGTCGATGAAGAAGAGAGGGCGGCCCCGACGTCCGGGAAGCACCCGCGCCACCTCCGCCGCGGTGACGATGATCTCTCGCGCCGCCGTCGAGGTGATGACGATGTCCACCTGCCCCATCACGGAGGCGAGCTCCTCGAAGGGCACCGCGGTGCCCGCGAGATCCCGGGCGAGGGCCTGGGCGCGTCCCGCCGTTCGGTTGGCGACGAAGAGGGGGAGCATCCCCTGATCCTGAAAGTGCCGGGCCGCGAGCTCCCCCATCTCTCCCGCCCCCACGAGAAGGACGGAGCGCCCATCGAGTCCGTCGAATATCTTCCGCGCGAGCTCGACGGCGGCGAAGGACACGGAGACGGCATGCCGCCCCACCTCGGTGTCCGAGCGCACGCGCTTGGCCACCGCGAAGGCCTGGCTCATCAGTGAGTGGAGCACCGGGCCCACCGTGCGGCAGGATTGCGCGAGGGCGAAGGCGTCCTTCACCTGGCCGAGGATCTGCGGCTCACCCAGCACCATGGAGTCGAGGCTGGAGGCGACCCGGAAGGCGTGGTGCACCGCCTCCGCGCCGTCCATGCTGTAGAGGAGCGGCTCGAGGGTGGACAGACCGATGCCGCGGTGGGCGCCCATCTGGCGGAAGGCGGCCCCGCGAGCCTCCCCCGCCACCTCGGCCACCCCGTAGACCTCGACGCGATTGCACGTCGACAGGATCATCACCTCGGCGCAGGTGCCGCGCCCGGTCAGGTCGGCGAGGATCTCGCGCAGCTTGTCCTCGTCCACCACGAGCTGCTCGCGCACCGCGATGGGAGCAGTCCGGTGCGACAGGCCGGCCACGAAGAGGCGCTCGATCACGAGCCGTGCCTGCCTTGGAAGAGCACGCCGGCGCCCAGGGTGGCGAGGAGGACGCAGAAGCCTGCGACGGAGAAGTAAGCGGCGCGCCGGCCCCGCCAGTGGCCGATGACGCGCCCAAAGAGCGTGGCCGCGTACACGAGCCACATCACGAGCGAGAAGAGGGCGAGGGGGTCGCCCACGAGATCGCGACCCCACGCCCGCCCCGCGCGCACGAAGCCCAAGGCGAGCCCGACGGTGAGGAAGGGAAAGGCCGCGGTGAGGGTCATCAGGGTGAGCCGGTCCAGCGTCTCGAGCGACGGCATGCGGTAGTAGAAGGTGCCGGGTCGCCGCGCCTTGAGCTGCCGCTCCTGCAGGAGATACATGATGGCGCTGCCGAAGTTGAGCACGAGCGCGGACAGCCCCACGAGCACGAGAGCTACGTGGACGAGGATCCATGCGCTGGACGTGCGCGGCTCGAGGGCGAGGTCCCGGAGCCCGGTGGGCAGACCCAGGCCGAGGGCGAGCACCACGGGCAGGATGAAGGCGTTGAAGGTGGTGACGCCGTACCGCCGCTCGACCCACAGGTCGAGGAGCACGGCCAGCCAGATCACCAGCGACACCGCCTCGGCCAGCGTGAGCACGGGCGCGCGCCGGAGCTCGACGCCCCGGAGCACGATGGCCGCAGTGTGACAGAGCCAGCCGCCCACCGTCAGCTCCCGGGCGAGCCGCGACAGCCCGTCCCGCCGCCAGACGAGCGAGGCGAGGGCGGCCGCCGCGGCCACGATGTAGGCGGTGAGGGCGATGTCGAAGACGACGGCGTTCACCGGCCCGCGTCCTCTCCGCCCGCGGGCAGGAGCTGGGCGAGCGAAGGCGTGGGCCGCCGGTACCCCTCGCGGGCCGCGTAGTAGTCGAGATGGGGCGAGGCCCAGTCTTCCACGAGCGGAGAAGCTCCGTTCCATCGCTCGCGGCGGTCGAGGCCTTTGAGGTAACCGCGGCACGCGAGACACGCCTCGATGAAGTACCCCTCGTCCGCGCCCTCCGCCACCAGCCGCACCATGTCGCTCGACTGTCGCGCCTGGCAGAAGGGGCAGCGAAGGCGCGCGGCCGACCAGGCGCCGCCACAGAGATGGCAGGACAACCGCCGGCGTCCGTCTTCCATGAGGTCACCGTAGGACGGCATCCCGCCGCACCACGGACAGAAGCCGCGCTCCCAGCCACTCGCGGGAAGCGCGCGCACACGGGAGAACCAGACTTCGAGGGCGGGTCGGAGGCCCGCGTGAGCGAGAAACCCCGTGAGATGGCCGGGAAGGCCCAGCTCGCTCTCCAGACCCGCTCCCCCCTTTCCGTGCGGAGGAAACAGCGCGGCGGGGCCGATCGTCCCCGCGTCCCAGGCCGCCGCGAAGCGGGCAAGGGCCGCTTCCGCGGCGGGACTTCCCACGGCGAGCCGCTCCATCAATGGTCCGAGCAGCTCTTCGAGCGACTCGGGGGCGAGAGTGGGCGCCGCGTCGGCGAGGAGCGGCACGCCGCGCGCCCAGCTTTGCCCGCACTCCTCCTCCGTCCACCCGAGCGATACCGCGCCGCCGTCATCCCAGTCCCGCCAGCCTTCGAGCACGGGCGTCCAGAAGGAAAGCGCATCGCCCATGGCCCGGCGGCGCCCCAGCATGTCCTCCCACTCGCCCACGAGAGCCTTGTAGTCCGGCATGGTCAGGGGGTATCCGGCAAATCGATGGCGTCTCCCGCGTAGAGGTTGAAGCTCTCGCCACGGACATAGCCGACCACGGTTATCCCGAGCTGCTCGGCGAGGGCCACCGCCATCTCGGTGGGCGACGTGCGCGAGGCGATGAGCGGCACGCCCATGCGCGCGGCCTTGAGCAGCATCTCCGACGACACGCGCCCCGTGGAGAGCAGGATGCGGTCCGCGGTGGCGAGCCCGCGCTGCAGCGCCAGGCCCATGAGCTTGTCCACCGCGTTGTGGCGGCCCACGTCCTCCGCGACGAAGAGGACCTGATCGCCATCGGCGAGGGCCGCCCCGTGTATCCCACGCGATGCGTGATAGTGCACCGCCTCGCGGAGGAGATCACGCATGCGGTCGCCGACGTGGGTCGGGCTCACCCGCATGGTAGAGCGCAGCCGGGGAAAGAGCCGGGGGTCGATGCGGAAGGTGATGCCGCCGCCGCAGCCCGAGGTGAGGATGCGCTCGGTCGGAAGGATCACCGGATGGGCCAGCGTCACGTCGGCGCGGCCGTCCACCTCGGAGATCCGCAGCGAGGTGACCTCGTGGAGACCGGCGATGACCTTCTCCATCCAGAGGTAGCCGAGGACGAGCGGCTCGAGCTGGAAAGGAGAGCAGAGAAGAGTGAGAAAACGCTCGCCGTCGATGTACACGGTGAGCGGCTGCTCGCGAACGACTTCGCCCTTGACCTCTTCCAGCCGCCCGGCCCGGAGCTGGAAATACGTCCGCATGGCCCTATCGTGCCACGCCGGTTGGGAAAGACAAGGGGCCCCCGCGCGGGGGCCCCGGGTCGCCGTCCGGAGTAGAGCGCCGCCTCAGGCGTTGGCCATCACGATGACGTAGCGGAGGATGAAGCCGCCCACGAGGACGAGCGCGGCCGGCACCACCCCGGGAAGTCTCACGCCCGACACGTCGAGGAGGAGCGGAATCACGAGGCCGGCCACCACCAAGCCGCCCCAGAAGAGCGGGGCGAGGTGGCCCGAGATGATCGGCCCGGCCGCGCCGCCGAGAAGGGCGAGGAACACCGCGAGGACCACCAACTCGAACATGATGGCGTAGCGGTCGGCCCGCTTGACCTTCTTGTAGCCTTCGCCCGCCGACTCGCCGAAGAGATAGAGCGAGAGCGAGATGGCGGCCATGCCCGTGGACGCGCCGGAGGCGAGGAAGAGAGCACCCATGAGCCGCGCCTCTCTCCAGAAGGGCAGCGCGGTGGCGGAGAGGAGGACGCCGGTATAGGCGGCGATGAAGAAGCCCGAGATGATGCCGATGAGGCTCAGCCGGCGGCGGAGCCTGGCCATCCTTTCCCCGTCCACGAAGGACAGGACGGAGGAGCCGAAGGCGAACATGCCGAAGACCCCGAGCATCCACGCTCCGATGGACATGGGATCCAAGAACTTGAAGCTCTTGAGCATGTTGAGGAAGCGGCTGGGTGTGCCGAGGTCGAGGATGAGGAGGACGCCGCATACCGACACGAGGAGGAGGGCGAGGACATAGCCGACCCTGAACACGCTCCTGTCGCGCGAGCTGCCGAAATTGTCGGCGATGGCCGCGGTGAAGTAGGCGCCACCCGCGATGCCCCCGAGGAAGAAGTACCAGACGATGAGGAGGTGCCAGTCGGGTGACTTAAGCATGGCCGCCGTCCTTGACCTGATCGTCCGTGGCCGGGGCGGACTTGGCCGCGCCGCCCCGCTGCCGGAAGGCGAGCAGGGCGCCGACTCCGACGAGCAAGGCCGAGCCGACGGACAGGAGCGAATCCACGATCACGTTGCGCTGAGGAAGCGCGGGCTTCTCGGGCAGGGCGTAGGTCGTGGGCTTGTCGAGAAGGAGGAAGAAGGCGTTGAGCCCTCCCAGGGGGCCGTTGGAGTCGGCGCCGTAGAGCTGCGCATCCTTGTAGCCCATGTCCTTGAGCGTGGCCACCCGCTTGCCCGCCTTGGTCACCAGCTCGTCCCGGAAGCCGAACTGTATCGACTCCGTGGGACAGGTCTTGGCGCACGCGGGTCCCAGCCCGTTGTGGATGCGGTCATTGCAGAAGGTGCACTTGTTGGCCCGCCCCGTGTCGTGGTTGAACGACACCACGCCGAAGGGGCAGGAGCTGACGCAGTAGCGGCAGCCGTTGCATACGTCCTGGTTGATGTTGACGGTGCCGTACTCCGTCCGGTAGATGGCGCCGGTCGGGCACGCGTCGAGGCAGCCGGCCTGCGCGCAGTGCTTGCACACGTCCGACATGAGGAGCCAGGAGAGCTCGCCGTTGGCCTGGGGCTTCTCGATGAAGCGGACGAGGCGATAGGTCTTGTCGGTGAAGGTGTTGTGGTTCTGGTACGAGCCCGTCCACTCCGGCTGCTCGCTGGGCAGCTCGTTCCATTCCTTGCACGCGACCTGGCAGGCCCGGCATCCGATGCAGAGCGAGGTGTCCGTGAACATCGCCAGCGTGCGGGCCATGGTTACACCTCCACCTTCTTGACGTTGCACAGGAAGGCCTTGGTCTCCTGGATGTACACGGTGGGATCCCCCACGGTGGCCGAGAGGTCATTGGTGATATCACCCCGGCTCCCCGGCAGCGAGTCGACGCCCTTCCATCCCCAGTGCCACGGCACACCGATCTGATGCACCGTCTTCCCGTCGATCTTGAACGGCTTGAGCCGGTTGGTCACCATGGCCCTCGCCACGATCTTGCCCCGCGGCGAGGAGACGGTGACCTTGTCTCCGTTGGCGATGCCGAGCTCCTTGGCCAGCTCCAGGCTGATCTCGGCGAAGTGGGACTCGAACAGCTCCGCGAGCATGGGGAGATAGCGTGACATGACGCCGGAGAGATGGTGCTCGGTGAGCCGGTAGGTGGTGATCACGTACGGGTAGTCCTTCGAGCCCACGGAAGCCAAGTCGTTCTTCTGCTCCGGGAGGCTCCAGATCTTGGCCACGGGATTGTTCTGCTGCTTGGAGAGCAGGTTGCGCGTGGGCGATTCGATGGGCTCGTAGTGCTCGGGGAACGGGCCGTCATTGAGGGGGCCGAAAAAGGCGCCCACGAGATCGGCCCGCATGATGAAGGGCTTGTCGCCGCCCTTGGCGTCGGGAGCGAGGAAGGCGTTGAAGTCGGGGACGTCGAGGCCGACCCACTTGCCCTGCTTGTCCGGCGTCTGTCCCGGCGCCGCCGGATCCCACCAGATGAGCTTCTTCTTCTCGCTCCCGGGCTTCCCCTCGAGGTCGGCGGAGGCGCGGTGGTAGAGGATGCGCCGGTTGGCGGGCCAGGAGAAAGCCCAGCCGTGGGCGAGGTAGTCCGTCTTGTCGGGCGGCTTGTGGGCATTGGCCTTGTTCACGAGCTTGCCGTCCGGTCCTTCGACGGTGACGCCGGTGTAGATCCAGCAGCCGCTCGCCGTCTTGCCGTCGTCCGTCATGTGGGCGAAGGTGTTCAGCGGCTGATTCTTCTTGTAGACGACCTTGCCATCCTTGTCGGTGATCTCCTCGGTGGCGAAGCCGTTGATCTCCTTGAGGACCAGCTCCATGTCCGGATGGTCCGGCTTCTCTCCGAACGTGAAGTTCGCGGCGAGGAAGCCCTGGTCGCGCTCCTTCTTCGAGCGCGCGTACAGCTTCTGCAGGCGGTGGGAGAGGGTGCACACGAACTGGGCATCCGTCTGGACTTCACCCGGCGGCTTGACGGACTTCTCGTGCCCCTGGATGAGCCGCATGGTGTTGGTGAGGGAGCCGTCCTTCTCCGCGGCGGGCGCGGCCGGGATGAAGAACACCTCGGTGGGCACGTCCTTGGGACTGGTGCCGGGGGTCTTCCACACTTCCGCCGTCTCGGTGAGGAAGATGTCAACGACCACCAGCCACTCGAGCTTCTGCATGGCCGCGCGGGCGAGCTTGGCGTTGGGGCCGCCCACCGCGGGATTCTGTCCGTCGCAGAAGAAAGCCTTCACCTTGCCCTTGTACATGTCGACGAAGATGTGCTGATGGCTGTACGCGTCGGCGGAGGCGCGCTTGGGCAGCCACTGGTAGCCGAACTCATTATCCTTGGTCGCCGCGTCGCCGTAGAAGGCCTTGAGGAGGCTGACCATGAACTTGGGCCGGTTGACCCAGAACCCGCCCTTGGGCGTTTCCTTCTCGAGATAGGTCTTGAGATCGGGATGAGCGTCACGCAGCGGCATGGGCAGGTAGCCCGGCAGCTCGTGATAGAGCAATTCGAGATCGGTCGCTCCCTGGACATTGGCGTGCCCGCGCAGGGCGACCACCCCACCCCCCGGCCGCCCGATGTTGCCGAGGAGGAGCTGGAGCATGCACAGGGCCCGGATGTTCTGCACGCCGTTGGTGTGCTGGGTCAGGTTCAGGGCGTAGGTGATGGTGCCCGTCTTCTCCCGCCCCGAGGTGCCGCAGTAGAGCTGGGCGACCTCCACGAACTTCGCCTTGGGGATGCCGCACACCCGCTCGACCATGTCGACGGTGTAGCGGCTGTAGTGGCGCTTGAGGAGCTGGAACACGCTCTGGGGATCCTGGAGGGTGAGGTCACGCTTGGGATTGCCCTCGCCGTCCAGCTGGTACTTCCACGACGACTTGTTGTAAGTGTCCGCCACGTGCGGGTCGGAGCCGCCCTTGCCCGTCTGCTCCAGCCCCTCGAAGAGCCCGCCGAGGTCGGTGGGAGTCTTGAAGGCAGGATCGATGAGGAAGGACGCGTTCGTGTAGTGGACGACATAGTCCTTGAAGTAGAGGTTCTTCTGGATCGCGTAGTTCATGAGGCCGCCGAAGAACGCGATGTTCGTGCCCGAGCGCAGGGGCACGTGGATGTCCGACACCGCGCTGGTACGGGTGAAGCGCGGATCGACGTGGATGACCTTGGCCCCGCGCTCCTTGGCCTTCATCACCCACTGGAAGGCCACGGGGTGATTCTCGGCCATGTTGTTGGTGCACATGATGACATCGGAGTGCTGGATGTCGATCAGGTTGGTCGTCATCGCCCCCCGCCCGAACGTGGTCCCCAGAGCTGGGACCGTGGCGGAGTGTCAGACTCGGGCCTGGTGCTCGTGGTAGACGATGCCGAGGGTGCGGTTCAGCTTGGAGATGAGATAGCACTCCTCGTTGTCGATGCACGCTGAGCCCAGCGAGGCGATGGCGTCGAGCCGGTTCACCAGCACCTCTTTGCCGTCCTTGTCCGGCTCCCGCTCGATGAAGTACTTCTCGCGCGTGTCGTAGTAGCGCTTGGCGATCTGCTCGTACATCCACTCGATCGGCTTCTCTTCCCACTTGTCGGAGCCGGGAGCCCGGTACAGCGGCTTGGTCGGCCGGAGCGGATTGTTGGAGAGCTGGATGGTCGCCGCACCCTTCGGGCACAGCTTGCCCAGGGTGTGCGGCGTGTCGGGGTGTCCTTCGATGTCGATGATGCGGTCGCCCTTGGAATACACGAGCTGGTTGCAGCCGACCGAACAGTATGGACAGACGCTCGTGTGAATCTTGGCTTCCGTGAGCTTGAGCGTGGTCGCGGCCGCGGCGACGGGCTTGAGATCGAACATGGAGGCGCCCACGGCAACCCCCGCTCCCGCCGAGCCCGCGTGCTTGAAAAAGTCCCTGCGTGAAAGGCTCATGGCCACTCCTCTCCTTTGAGAGCGTCCAATAACGAGAGCGTCCAATAACCTGAAGGCCTCGATGGTATTGCCCTAAACGATAGAGCAATCCGATGTAGCGGAATTGCGCGGATTATCAGGGCAGATGGGCCGGCGAGTCAAGGTTACTTCGCCCCCGAGGACGCCGCGTCAGGCACCCTCCCCCCGGCCGAGGTGGGCCCTGTCCTTTATATAGAGGCGGTAGCGCTCCTCGATCAGGGCCAGCGCCCGGGCCTCCTCTCGGCATTCCACGGCTTCGACGATGGCCCGCTGGTGACTCAGCTCCATGATGGCCCCCCCGAGGACAGGGTCGTAGTAGCGGCCGAGTTCTTTCAGGATTCTACGTACTTTGGTCACGTCGCCGAGGTTTTCCTTGAGCTCCTCGATGAGCACGAGGGCATGGTCCTCACGCTTCCGCGCCTTGAAGCCACGGTCCCGGGCGGGTCCGCCGGTCTCCTCAGCCACGGGCGCCGTCGCCATAGAGTACCCGCACGAGAAAGAGGCCCTGGGCGGGAGCCGTCGGCCCCGCCCGGGCGCGGTCCCGTCCCGCGAGGAGGCCTGCCATCCAGCCCGGGGGCCGGGCACCGCGCCCCACCTCCACCAGGCTCCCCACGATGTTCCTCACCATGTGGTGGAGGAAGCTGTCGGCGGAAAGCAGCACGGCAAGCTCATCACCGCGCTCGATCAGCCGCGCCGAGCGCACGGTGCAGCTAGGCGTGCGGCCGCGGCCGGGCGCCGCGCAGAAGGCGGAGAAGTCGTGCTTCCCGCGCAGAGAGCGGAGGGCGCTCCGCATGGCCGTGGCGTCAAGGGGAAAGCGCGGGTGCCACGCGAATCGCCTGAGAAGCGGGTGGGCGACGGAGCCGCGGTCGATCAGGTAGAGATAGCGCTTGCCGAGGGCGGAGCGTCTCGCGTCGAAGCCGGCGGGCGCCTCCGCCGCCTCGACCACGCGCACGGCGTCGGGAAGGAGAGCGTTGAGACCGCGAGCGAGCCGGAATGCCTCGAGCGCGGACGTCGTGGTCAGGGTGGCGACCTGCCGCAGAGCGTGGACGCCCGCATCGGTCCGGCTCGCCCCCGTCACCTTGACCGGCTCACCGAGGATCCGCGAGCACGCGTCACGCACGAGCCCCTGCACCGTGGGACGATCCGGCTGCACCTGCCAGCCCGCGAAGTCCGTGCCGTCGTAGGCGAGAGTCAGGCGCAGGGTGCGCAGGGCGTCCTCAGCGGATCAGGAGCTCCGCGATCTGAATGCCGTTGAGCGCGGCGCCCTTGCGCAGCTGGTCGCCCACCACCCAGAAATTCAGCGCGTTGGGCAAGGTCAGGTCCTGACGAATGCGGCCCACGAAGCAGTCGTCCTGGCCTTCCACGGTCACGGGCATGGGATAGCGGTTCTGCGACGGGTCGTCCCACAGGGTGATGCCGGGAAAGCGGGCGAAAGCCTCGCGGGCCTTGTCCGGGCTCACCGGAACTTCCGTCTCCGCGTTCACCGCGACGGAGTGGGTGGTGAACACGGGCACCCGCACCGTGGTGGGCGACACCGCGAGATCGGGCGTCTCGAGGATCTTCCGCACCTCGTGCACCAACTTCATCTCCTCGCCGGTGTAGCCGCCGTCGTCGAACTTGTCGATGTGAGGGATGAGGTTGAAGGCGATCTGATGGAGGAAGTACTTGGGGGCGATGGCTTCCCCGCGCGCCCACGCCAGGGTCTGGCTGCGCAGCTCCTCCACCCCGTTCACCCCTGCCCCCGACACCGCCTGATAGCTCGTGGCGATCACGCGACGGAGGCGGCCCACGTCGTGCAACGGCTTCAGCGGCATCACGGTGACGATGGTCGTGCAGTTGGGGCAGGCCACGATGCCACGATGCCCCTTGAGGGCATGGGCATTGATCTCGGGAACGACGAGCGGCACGGTGGGATCCATGCGAAAGGCGCTCGACTTGTCGACGACTACCGCCCCCGCCTTCACCGCCTGGGGCGCGTATTCCTTCGACTGCGACGAGCCAGCCGAGAAGAGGGCGATGTCCACGCCCCTGAACGCCTCCGGCCCCAGCTTGTCGATGCGAATGGTCTCGCCCTTGAAGGTGACCGTCTTGCCCACCGACCGCTCGGAGGCGAAAACGCGCAGCGCCTTCATGGGGAACTTGCGCTCATCGAGGAGCTTGAGGGTGGTCTGTCCCACTGCTCCCGTGACACCCACCACCGCGACGGTCAGTCCGGAGGCCATATCGCTACCCTCTCTTGCCTGTCAAGAGTAAGACCGCTGTACTTCGCCCGCGATCAGATCACCCATCTCCTTGGTGCCTACCACCTTCATCCCCTCCGCACGGAGGTCGCGCGTGCGGTGCCCCTGCTCGAGCACGTGGAGGACGGCCGCGTCGATCCGGTCCGCGTCCTTGCCCATGTGGAGCGAGTAGCGCAGGAGCATGGCCGACGACAGGATGGCCGCGATGGGGTTGGCCACTCCCTGCCCCGCGATATCGGGGGCGGTGCCGTGCACCGGCTCGTAGAGAGCCACCTTTCCTCCGAGGCTCGCCGAGGGCAGCATGCCCATGGAGCCGGCGAGGATGGCCGCCTCGTCGGAAAGGATGTCGCCGAACGTGTTCTCGGCCACGATGGTGTCGAAGTGGGTCGGCTTGTGCACGAGGGCCATGGCGCAGTTGTCCACGAGCACGTGCTCGAGCTGCACCTGCGGAAAGTCCTTGGACACCCGGGTCACCACTTCCCTCCAGAGCTGCGAGACGACGAGCACATTGGCCTTGTCCACGGAAGCGAGGCGCTTCTTCCGCTTCATGGCCACTTCGAAGGCCACCCGGGCCACCCGCTCGATCTCCCGCGAGGTATAGGCCATGGTGTTGATGGCCCGCGCCCCGCCGTCGGCGAACTCTTCCCGCCCTCGCGGCTCGCCGAAGTAGAGGCCGCCCGTGAGCTCGCGGATCACCATGATGTCGGTGCCCTCGACCACCTCACGCTTGAGCGGCGAGGCATCGACGAGCATGGGGAAGCAGGCGGCCGGGCGCAGGTTGGCGAAGAGGTCGAGCTCCTTGCGCAATCCGAGGAGCCCACGCTCGGGGCGCTTCTCCTGGTGCAGGTTGTCCCACTTGGGGCCGCCCACGGAGCCGAACAGGATGGCATCGCTCCGCTCGCAGAGGGCGAGGGTGGCCGCGGGCAACGGATCACCCGTGGCGTCGATGGCCGCACCCCCCACGAGGGCCGACTCGAACTCGAAGGAGGCGCCGGAGGCGCCGCCCACGACGTCGAGTACCTTGCGCGCCTCGGGGATGACCTCTTGCCCGATACCGTCACCGGGGAGAACCGCGATCTTGTGGGTCGGCATGCTTAGATTCCCTTCTCGACGACCTGTGCCTGCTCCATCCGCCGGCGTGCCCACAGGGGCCGGGTGGGGCCACTGAGCAGGTACAGGGAGAAGAGGATGAACAGGAACCACTGTGGATGGGTCGCTACGATGAGCACGCCGAGGACGACGAGCACGAGGACCTGGGCGGGCCGACGGCGCGCGAAGTCCACTTCCTTGAAGCTGTAGTAGCGGAAGGTCGACACCATGAGGAGGGCCACGATCACCGTGCCCACACTCATGGCCGCGGCCTGCCAGCGCGACACCACCACGCCCTCCAGGAGGAGCGCGGTGGAGGCCACGATGCCCGCCGCGGCCGGTGTGGGCAACCCCACGAAGTAGCGGCGGTCCGTCACCCCCTGGTAGACGTTGAAGCGGGCGAGGCGGAGGGCGCCACAGATCACGAAGAGAAAGGCGCCCAGCCACGCCACCCGGCCCGCGTGCGAGAGGGCGAGAGAGTAGAGGATGAAGGCCGGCGCGACGCAGAACGACACCACATCGGCGAGCGAGTCGAACTCCACCCCGAACTGCGTGGTCGTCCGGGTGAGCCGGGCCACCTTGCCGTCGAGAATGTCGAGGACCATGCCCACGAAGACAGCCACCGCCGCCTCCACGAAGCGCGCCTGGGCGGAGAGCACGATGGCGAGGAAGCCGCAGAAGAGATTGGCGGTGGTGAGAAGACTGGGCAGGAGGAAGATGCCGCGGCGCGGATGCTCGCGCAGCTCCTGCCAGCGGCGGCGCCGAGGATGGC
This sequence comes from Candidatus Methylomirabilota bacterium, assembly GCA_036005985.1. GTDB lineage: Bacteria > Methylomirabilota > Methylomirabilia > Rokubacteriales > CSP1-6 > AR37. The sequence continues at coordinate 18,812 of DASYQB010000040.1, forward strand.
GCGCGCCTTCTCCGCTCTGATGCCGACGCCTCACCGCAGCACTCCCATGATGGTCTCTCCGCCTCGCACCCGGTCGCCGATCTTCACCCGCATCTCCGTGGAGCGCGGTACCACGAGGTCCGTCCGCGACCCGAAGCGAATCAGCCCGAATCGCTCCCCCGCCGCGAGCTTGTCCCCCGCCTTCACCCGGCACACGATGCGCCGGGCGAGCACCCCCGCGATCTGCTTCACCCCGACCCGCGCCGCGTCACCCTCGAGGGCGATGGTGCAGCGCTCGTTCAGCTCCGACGCCTCGTCCCGATAGGCGGCCATGAAGCGCCCCGCCTCGTAGCGCACGCTCTCCACCAGGCCGGCCACCGGCGATCGGTTCACGTGCACGTCGAGCGGGGAGAGAAAGATGGAGGCCCGCACCGCCCGGCCCACCCACGGGTCCTCCACCTCGGCGATCCGCATCACGCGGCCGTCCGCGGGAGCGAGCACGAGCCCTGGGCCGACGGGCGGCGTGCGCTCCGGGTCACGGAAGAAGCCGAGGGAGGCGAGGGCAAAGATCCCGAACACCACCGCCACCGGCCACCATCCGATCATGGCCAGAATACACGCCGCAGCCGCGGGGACGAGAATGAACGGCCATCCCTCCGGGGCCACGGGAATTCGCACGAACGCTCCGCCTTACATCCGCGGCGGCTTGATCCAGGACATCATCTTGCGCAGCCGCCCGCCTACCTCCTCGATCTGGTGGTCCGCCTCGCGCTTCCGCATGGCGAGGAATCCCGCGCGGTGAGCCTGGTTCTCCAGGATCCACTCGCGAGCGAACTGGCCCGACTGGATCTCGCTGAGGATCTTGCGCATCTCCGCCTTGGTCTCCGCGTTCACGATGCGGGGGCCGCGGCTGTAGTCGCCGTACTCCGCGGTGTCGGACACCGAGTAGCGCATGTAGGCGAGGCCACCCTGGTAGAAGAGATCCACGATGAGCTTCATCTCATGCATGCACTCGAAGTACGCCACCTCGGGCTGGTAGCCCGCCTCGCACAGCGTCTCGAACGCCGCCTTGATGAGGTGGGAGACGCCGCCGCACAGGGTGGTCTGCTCGCCGAAGAGATCGGTCTCCGTCTCTTCCTTGAACGTGGTCTCGATGACCCCCGCCCGGGTACAGCCCACGCCCTTGCCATAGGCGAGCGCGGTGTCGCGCGCCTTGCCCGACACGTCCTGGTACACGGCGACGAGGGCGGGCACGCCCGGGCCCTCCGTGAACAGGTCGCGCATGACGTGGCCGGGCGCCTTGGGGGCGATCATGGAGACGTCCACGTCGGGCGACGGCACCACCTGGTTGAAATGGATGTTGAAGCCGTGGGCGAACATCAGGGTCTTGCCCTTGCCCAGGGTGCCCTTGATGGACTCCTCGTACACCTGTCGCTGGGTCTGGTCGGGGAGAAGGATCATGATGATGTCCGCGGCCGCCGCGGCGTCGCCTACCGTCATGACCTTGAAGCCGGCCTTTTCGGCCGCCGTCCAGCCCTTGGAGCCCTTGTAGAGGCCGATGGTCACGTCCTGACCGGAGTCCTTCAGGTTCAAGGCGTGGGCGTGGCCCTGGCTGCCATAGCCGATGATGGCGATCTTCTTGCCCTTGAGGAGTCCGAGATCCGCATCCTGGTCGTAGAAAATCTTCGCCGGCATTTCGTGTGCTCTCCTGTGAGTTGACTTAGTCCGCGAAACCGATCACGCGAGGATCCTGGGTGGCCGCGCGCGGCGGAGCGGCCTTCCCGAGCTTCTCGTCCACGCGGCGGAGGCGGGCCTTGGGCCCCCGCGCGATGGCCACCTTGCCCGTGCGCACGACTTCCTGGACCCCGAAGGGACGCAAGAGCTCGAGGATGGCGCCGATCTTCGACTCCTCGCCCGTGACCTCGAGGGTGTAGCTGGCCGCCGTGACGTCGACGACCTTGGCCCGGAAGATGTCCGCGATGCGGAGAATCTCCGCGCGGGCCGCGGGCTCCGCGTTCACCCGGATGAGCAGCATCTCCCGCTCCACGTGCGTCTCCTCGCTCAGGTCGTTGACCTTGATGACGTCGATGAGCTTGTGGAGCTGCTTCATGACCTGCTCGATGACGAAGGCGTCGCCGCGCACCACCAGGGTCATGCGCGACACCGTGGGGTCGAGGGTCTCCCCCACGGACAGGCTCTCGATATTGTAGCCGCGTGCGGAGAACAGCCCGGCCACGCGCGAGAGCACGCCGAACTGGTTCTCCACGAGGACGGCGATGGTGTGCTTCGAGTGCTCCGACCCGTCGGCCATGGCTAGAAGCCCGTCTGGGACTTGGCCGCGCGCTCCCGGGCCTCGTGGCTGGGGGGAGCGAGGATCATGTCGGTATTGGCGCCGCCCGCGGGCACCATGGGGAACACGCACTCGTCCTTGTTGACCCACACGTCCAGCAGCACCGGCCCCGGAGTGGCGATCATCTTCTCGAGGGCCGGCACCACCTCGGAAGGCTTGGTGGCGCGGATGCCCGTGCACCCATAGGCTTCCGCGAGCTTGACGAAGTCGGGGCTGGGGCCCAAGTCGACGGCGCAGAAGCGCTCCTTGAAGATGATGCGCTGCCACTGGCGGACCATCCCGTGGCCGCCGTTGTTGATGAGCACCGTCTTGACGGGGAGCCGCTCCTCGAAGCAGGTGGCCAGCTCCTGGCTGTTCATGGCGAAGGATCCGTCGCCGTCGATATTGACCACGAGCTTGCCCGGGTTGCCCGCCTGCACGCCCAGGGCCGTGGGCAGCCCGTAGCCCATGGTGCCGAGGCCGCCCGAGGTGCACCACGTCCGTGGAAGCTTGAAGCGGTAGTACTGCGCCGCCCACATCTGGTGCTGCCCCACCCCGGTGACCACGAGGGCCTCCCCGTTCGTGATGTTGGAGATCTCCTCGATCACGTACTGCGGCTTGATCACGTCGTCGGACCATTCGTAGCGAAGGGGCTCCGCCCGCTTCCACTCCGCGATCTGCTCCGACCACTGCCGGCGCGCCTCCTTCACCGCGCCCGCCGGATAGGTCTTCATCTCCTCCTTCACCGCCTCGAGGAGCGCGGCGAGCACCCGCTTGCAGTCACCCACGATGGGGATGTCCACCTTGATGTTCTTGGAAATGGACGAGGGATCGATGTCGATGTGGATGATCTCGGCGGTCGGCGCGAAGGCGTCCACCTTTCCCGTGACCCGATCGTCGAAGCGCGCCCCCACCGAGACCAGGCAGTCCGAGTGATGGACGGCCATGTTGGCGTAGTACGTCCCGTGCATGCCCAGCATGTCGAGGGAGAGCGGATGCGCCATGGGGAAGGCGCCCAGGCCCATGAGAGTCTGCGTCACCGGGACCTGGGTCAGCTCGGCCAGCGCGTAGAGCTCGGGCGAGCCGTCGGACGAGATGACGCCGCCTCCCACGTAGAGGACGGGGCGCTTGGCCCGCACG
>DASYQB010000041.1:0-11240 GCA_036005985.1 Candidatus Methylomirabilota bacterium
AGCGGCTCGACGTGACGGGCGGCAACCGGGCGGACTTCTACAAGCAGATTTCCTGAGCGGAGGGCTTGGTGGACCTGGGACTCAAGGGCAAGGTGGCGCTGGTGGTCGCGGCGAGCAAGGGCATGGGCAAGGCCTCCGCCATGGGCTTCGCGGCGGAGGGCGCGCGCGTGACCATGTGCTCGCGGGGGGAAGCCGACCTCACCGCGGCCGCCGAGGACGTGCGCAAGCGCACGGGAGCTGAGGTGCTGGCCATTCCCGCCGACGCCAACAAGCCGGAGGACATCGAGCGCGTGGTCGCCAAGACGCGCGAGAAGTGGGGAGGCGTCGACGTGCTCGTGGCCAATGTCGGGGGGCCGCCCCCCGGGCCCTTCGAGCAGATGACCGACGAGCACTGGCTGGCCGCCTTCCAGCAGGTCCACCTCTCCACCGTACGCTTCATTCGAGCCGTGCTCCCCGACATGAAGAAGAAGAAGTGGGGCCGCATCCTCGCCATCCAGTCGAGCTCCGTCAAGCAGCCGGTGGAAGGGCTCATCCTCTCCAACGGCATCCGGCCGGGCATCGCGGGCATGTTCAAGACCCTCGCCGGCGATCTCGCCAAGGACGGCATCACCGTGAACATGGTTCTGCCCGGCCGGATTCGCACCGACCGCTTCATCGGCCACCAGACGGACCTCGCGGCCCGCGCCGGGATCAGCGTCGAAGAGTGGATCGCCACCCGCTCCACTCCCGACATCCCGATGGGGCGCATCGGCACGCCCGAGGAATTCGGCGACATGGTGGTCTTTCTCGGATCCCAGCGCGCCTCGTATGTGACCGGTTGCGTCGTGCAGGTGGACGGCGGGCTCATCAAAAGCGTGGTGTAGTAGATGTCATGAGGATGTTTCGGACGGCGGTCGCGAGCTTTCGCGCCCACCGGGGATTTTTTCAGGCCGCCGGTCTCGCCTTCAGCTTCCTCACCTGCCTCGTCCCCATTCTCTTTTTCATCGTGGCCCTCGCCGGCTTCGTCCTCAGCCGCCGGACGGCTTCCGAGATCGTGCTCAACCAGCTCGCCCAGATCATCCCCGTCTACAAGGGCGAGCTCCACGAGGCCCTGAGCCAGATCATCAGGCGCCGGAGCCTCTCCGGACTTCTCGGCACCGCCGTGCTCCTCCTCTTCGCGAGCCAGCTCTTTGCCTCCCTCCGCCTCGTCCTGAACGATGTCTTCGGCTTCACCCGCGGGCCGGGGCTCCTCCGCGAGATCGGCAAGGACCTCATCCTCCTCTTCTGCATGGGCGTCCTCTTCCTCGGGAGCATCCTCATCTTCGATCTCTTCTCGTGGATCCGCATCCTCGTGCTCACCCCGCGCCAGATTCCTGCGGAGTGGATCCGCACCCTTTCCCTCGCTCTCGCCGTCGGCTTCAGCACCATGCTCTTCTTCATCATGTATCGCTACTTCCCCCACCAGCGGGTGCCCGCGGGAGCCGCCTTCGCGGGGGCCCTTCTCGCCGCCCTCCTGTGGGAAGTGGCCAAGCAGGCCTTCCGCTGGTACATCCTGCGGGTGGGCGTCTACGACAAGATCTATGGCCCGCTGGGGGCCCTCGTGGGCCTCGGCATGTTCGCCTACTATTCCGGCATCGTCTTCATCCTGGGTGCCGAGTTCACTGCCGTGCTCATGCGCGGGCGGCGGCACCGGTAGCTGTGGTAGCTTGTGGCGGCCATGACTGACCCGCTCGTGCGGCCGCTCGAGGGCGTCCGCGTCCTGGAGCTGGCCCATCTCATCGCCGGGCCCACCGGCGGCATGTACCTCGCGGATATGGGTGCCGACGTCATCAAGGTCGAGTCGCGCGAGGCCCCCGACGCCTCACGAAGCGTGTACGGCATCACGCGGGGAGGCGAAGGGATCCTCCATCTCACGGTGAACCGGAACAAGCGTGGCCTCTGCCTCGACCTCCGGAAGCCGGCCGGGCGCGACACCTTCTACCGCATGGTCAAGACGGCCGACGTGGTGCTCGAGGGCTACCGGAACGGCGTGGCGGAGAGGCTGGGCATCGACTACGCCACTCTCGCGCCCATGAATCCACGCCTCGTCTACTGCTCGGTGTCGGCCTTCGGGCCGGAAGGGCCGTGGCGCGACAAGCCGGGCCTCGACGCCCTCGCCCAGGCGGTGGGCGGCCTCATGGCGGTCACCGGCGAGGTCAATGGCGGTCCCGCCCTCGTGGGCGCACCGGTGGTCGACACCATCGGAGGCCTCCTCGCCGCGCAGGGCATCCTGCTCGCCCTCATCGGCCGGGGCCGCACGGGGCAGGGGCAGAAGGTCGACGTGTCGCTCCTCGACGGCGTCCTCCTCTCCCACCTCGCGCGGCTGTCCGTGTATCACGAGACGGGGGTACCGCTCGGCCGCTACGGAAGCGGACATCCCAATCTTGTGCCCTACCAGGCCTTCCGCGCGAGCGACGGATGGATATTCGTCGCGGTATGGCGCGACGCCACGTGGGCGGCGTTCTGCGCGACCATCGGCCAGCCCGATCTCGCCACCGATCCGCGATTCGCCACGAGCGTGGACCGCGTGACGCACCGGAAAGAGCTGGAGCCCCTGATCGAGAGCGCGATATCGACCCGCACCATCGAGGAATGGATGGTCGCGCTCTCCCCCATCGACGTGCTCTGCGCACCCGTCAACGACTACACCCAGCTCGTGCGGCACCCCGCGGTGGTGGCCACGGGCATGATCGTGGAGCAGGAGCACCCGCGGGCCGGCCGAATCACCACCATGGCCAGTCCCGTGAAGCTCGAGAAGACGCCGGGCACCATACGCACCGGAGCGCCCGCCCTCGGCGAGCACTCGCGCGACATTCTGCAAGAGACCGGCTTGACGGCGGCGGAGATCGACGCCCTGGCCGCCGACGGCGTGATCTGACACGTTCTCAACGAGGAGAGAGCCCTGATGACAACTCCGATGCTCAACGACAAGGTGGCGGTGGTCACCGGGGCGGCCCGCGGGATCGGCCGCGAGATCGCGCTCCTCATGGCGCAGCACGGAGCCAAGGTGGTGGTGAACGACTATGGCGGGGCGTCGGACGGCAAAGGGGGCGACAAGGGCCCGGCCGAGGACGTGGTGAAGGAGATCAGGGCCAAGGGTGGCGAGGCCGAAGCCAACTACGAGTCGGTGGCGACCATGGCGGGCGGCCAGGCCATCGTGCGGACGGCCCTCGACTGCTTCGGGGGGGTCGACATCATCGTCAACAACGCGGGTATTCTCCGCGACCGCATGATCTTCAACATGACGGAAGAGGAATGGGACGGGGTCATCAACACCCACCTCAAGGGGACGTTCGCGGTGACGCGGGCCGCCGTGCCCCACATGCGCGAGAAGAAGTGGGGACGCATCATCAACATGACCTCCACCTCGGGCCTCGTGGGCAACGTCGGCCAGGCCAACTACGCCGCGGCCAAGCTGGGGATCGTGGGGCTGACCAAGGTCACCGCCCTCGACATGGCACGCTACAACGTGACCGCCAACTGCATCTCGCCCTTCGCGTGGACCCGGATGATCGGCACCATCCCCACGGAGACGGAGGCGCAGAAGGCGCGCGTGGACAAGATCAAGAAGATGGGGCCCGAGCACATCGCGCCGGTGGCCGTGTTCCTCGCAAGCGACGCGGCCAAGGAGATCTCCGGCCAGGTCTTCGGCGTACGTGGCAAGGAGATCATGCTCTTCAACCACATGCGCCCGATCCGCAACATGCACCACGACCAGGGCTGGACCCCGGAGCGGCTCGCGGAAATGTTCCCGGGGACGCTCAGGCATCACCTCGTGCCCCTCGAGACCTCGGGCCAGTACTTCAACTACGATCCGATGGTGTGAGCGGAGGCTTTCCATGGACCAATCGCTCGTCGTCCCCAGTCTCACCGTCACGCCGCGTCTCCTCCGCGAGCTCAGCGGCGACGCCACGCCCGAGCAGGTCTGGGCCTTGCCCAAGCCGGGCGAATGGTCCATGGGTGACGTCGTCCGGCATCTGCTCGCCGCCGATGAGCGCGTGTTCCTTCCGCGAATCAGGCGCATGCTCGCGGAGGAGCGTCCGCGCTTCGCCTCGGTGGAGGACGTGCTGGCGCCCGTGCGCGAGCTCCGGCCGCTCCTCGACGCCTTCGAATCGACGCGGAGCCAGCTCGTAGAGGCGCTCAGGCCCCTGGGCCCGGAGGCGATGCAGCGCGAGGGCGTGGTCCCGCGCGGGCCGGTGACCGTGGCTTCCTACGCGAGCATCGTGGCCGAGCACGACATCGAGCACCGGCGTCAGATCCATGACCTGCGCCAGGGGCTCGGCCTCAAGCCCAAGCGGGCGGAGGCCAAGCGGCCGCTGCCCATGGCCGAGATCATCGAGGCCATCGGGCGGGGGCCGGAAGAAGCGCGCCGGGCCGCCCAGGGGTTGACGGCGGCCGCGATGAAGCAGCGCCCGCAGCCCGCCGCCTGGTCGATCAAGGAAGTCATGGCTCATCTGCTCAAGACCGAGCGTGACCTCTTCCTCCCGCGGCTCACCCAGCTCGCCTCGGCCGACCGGGCGACCTTCCCGTCGTTCGACGCGGACGCGTGGGCGCGGGAGCGGGATCATCGCGAGGGTGATTTCGACGACGACTGGCGGGGCTTCGAGACGATGCGGGCCAAGACGATCGCCCTCCTCGCAAAGCTGCCCGCCGAGGCCGAGGGGCGGATTGGATTCTCCGGCTACTTCGGCCCCGTCACCCTCATCGAGTACGCCACGCACGTGGTCGATCACGATATCGAGCATCTCCGGCAGATCGCCGAGACGCGGGCGGCCATCGCAGGCTGAGGCGGCCGAGCTTCAGCTCCCGGACGTCAGGAAGAACGCCAGCGCGGCCGCGGTCATGACCGCGGTCGCCGTCCAGCCGAGCAGCCTCAGCCAGAAGCCGTTGACGTGCTCTCCCATGATCTTCCGGTTGCCGCCCACCAGCATGACCAGAACCATGAGGGGGGGAGCGAGAAGGCCGTTGAGCACGGCGGAGAAGAAGAGAGTCCGGATCGGATTGGCGCCGACGAGGCTGAGGGCGATGCCGCCGGCCATGGCGCCCGCGAAGACGAGATAGAAGCGGCGAGCGCGGCGCGGCTTGAGATCGAGGCCGGCGGGCCAGGCGAAGAGTTCGGCCACCGCGAACGAAGCGGAGCCGGCGAGGACGGGAATGGCGAGGAGGCCCGTGCCCACCAGGCCCACGGCGAAGAGCACGTAGGCGGCATCGCCGGCAAGAGGGCGCAAGGCCTCCGCGGCCTGCCGCGCCGTCTCGATATCCTGCACGCCCGCGCGATGAAGCGTGGAGGCGGTGGCGAGGATGATGAAGAACATCACGAGGTTCGAGAAGAACATGCCCGTGTTGACGTCGAGGCGCGCGTCGGCGAGCTCGTGAGGCGTCGAACCGCGGCGCTGGGCAATGGTCTTCTTCCCCCGCCGTTTCTCCTCCTCGACCTCGTGGGTCGCCTGCCAGAAAAACAGATACGGCGAGATGGTGGTGCCAAGAATTCCCACGAAGGTGCTCACGACGGGCCGGGTCCAGTGAAGATCAGGAATGACCGTGGCCATGAGCACGGCCGGCCAGTGGGGATGCGCCATGAAGGCCGCCGCGACATAGGCGAAGAGGACGGCGGTGAGCCACTTGAGGGTCTGGGCAAACGTGGCGTAGCTCGTGTAGATGGTGATGACGGTGATCCCCACGCCGAACACCACCACGAAAGGCAAGGCGGGCAGTCCTGTGAGCAGGGCGGCGGCTTCGGCCATTCCGCCGAGGTCCGCGGCGATATTGAAGACGTTGGCCACGAGGAGAATGAGGCAGGCGCCCGCGATGAGCGGCCGCGGATAGTGCTGTCGCAACGTGCCCGCGAGTCCCCGTCCCGTGACGAGGCCGATCCGCGCGCAGACGAGCTGGATGGCGGCCATGAGGGGGAAGGTGAACAATGCCGTCCACAGGAAGAGATAGCCGTGGACCGCCCCCGCGATGGAGTAGGTGGCGATGCCGCTCGGATCGTCGTCGGAGGCGCCCGTGACGAGGCCGGGCCCGAGAAGCCTGAAGTAGCGAACGATGGGATTGTGGGAATGATCGGGCGGCCGCTCGTCGTCTGCCATCAGGCCACCATCACGGGTGAGCCTGCTCGTCAATCATCGCCGCTGGCCTGGCATTGCCGTTGAGCCTGCCATTGCCGCTGAGCCTGGCATTGCCGCTGAGCCTGCGCCTGATGCCGGCCACGGCGAGCGCGGAGACGGACAGCGCGGAGATCAGCGCACCGACTCGCTCCGCCGCGCCGGGACCGTGATGCAGGATGATCTCTGACGCGCCGCCCGCCCCGTGGATCTCGAGCATGCCCACGTCGTCGCGGCGAGTGGCGAGCCGGCGACCCCCCGCCTCGGCGCTCCACAAGGGCGAGTAGGCGAAGCCCGCGGATCGCCATCCGGGCTCCGGCACCGGCGCCAGGCGCCAGGTCTGAGCGGCTATGCGTTCGGGAAGGATCCGCGGCTCACGCGCGACGTAGACGCGGAAGGGGCCGATGGCCCGGGGCGGCGAGAACTCACCGCTCGACTCGAGGAACGCGAGGCGGCCCATGTCCTCTTCGGAGGCGACGACCACCGAGACTCCGAGCTCGGCGGCCCATGTCCGGAAGGCGTCGGCGGTGAGCGACTCGAGCGGGCGGCCGAAGAGGGTCACTCCATCGCGCGCTTCGACGAGCATGGTGATGGGGCGGTTCTCCGCCGAGCCGGTGTAGATCAAGCCGGCGACGGGTGAGGGGTGGGTGAAGGTACCGTTGATGATCCCGCGCCCCGTCTCGATCGGCGTGAGGGCGGTGATGTGGCTGTGTGGTCGCCACCACTCGGGGCGGTAGTCGAGACGCACCGCGGATCGGAGAAAGAGCACCCGTCCCGACGGAGTCTCGCGAAGGGCTGCCCAGAGCGCATCCAGCCGGTCGCCGCGCGCGACCTCCTGATACGTGGGCCACTGTCCTCGCGTCGGCCACAGCGTGAGGGCGGGCTCGGGTGATCCTGGCGAGAGCAGCACCGCGCCCACGATGAGAACGAGAGCGACGCCGGCCGGGGCCAGGCGCGGCATGTGCGCCGCGAGGGCAGGGATCCCGAGCGAAGCCCCGATGACAAGCGCGAGAAACAGGCTATCGAGGAGCCGGTCGGCGGGCAGCCACAGTACGCGGAGAGGCGCGGCGACGAGGGCATCGAGGGCGACGATCACGGCCATCGCAGGCGTGAGGAAGTGAAGCCAGCGGCCCCTTGCCGGATCGTGGTCCGCCGATCGTGTCGAGAGCCATGCCGCGAGCTGCGCCAGGGCGAGAACGACGATGAGGGGACGGCTCATCTGCCTGAGCAGGCCGAGGAGAGAGGCATCGCCCCAGGCGAGAGGGAGGGCCATGCGAAGGTGCGCGAGGAGAGGAAGCAGCCACAACGCGCTCAGACCGAAGGCAAGGACGGCCACCATGCCCGCCTGCTTCACGCGCTCACGCCGATTCCCGGAGCCGAGCCACGCGCCGATGGCGAGCAGAGCGAGCCCGGCTGGAGCATGCGCGGGATGGAGCAGGATGATGGCGGCGAGGAGAGGCGCGGCGAGGAGAGGCGCGGCGAGGAGCGGGGCGCGCGGCAGACCTTCACACCAGCGCACGAGCGCGAGGGCCACGAGGGGAAGCAGACCCCATCCGAGCCGCGCCGCGATCAGTCCCCAGCGCAGGCCTTCCTCGACCCCGCTGCGTGACCCAGCCGACAGGGTCAGGGCCACGAAGGCTCCCGGCAAGGCGAGCCAGCCGCTGCCGAGCACGCGCGTGAGGAGCGCGAAGGTGGCGATGCCGGGAAGGATCCACGCGATCCAGACCACCATCTCGTACGACCGGGGCACATCGAGAGCGCCGAGCGACGCCGCGTGAATGACGGCGCCGAGCCACGCCGCGCCCGGGGGATAATACTGGAGCTCGGCGTAGCCCGCCCAACAGCCCGGATTCAGGCGCCAGGGCAGCCAGCCCAGCTCGACGGCGTGATGGAGGCGGTAGAGCTGGCCGGGATGATCGTCGAAGACGACGAGACCGTTGCCGAGGGCGGCCAGGCCGAAAGCCGCGGCGTAGAGGAGGAGCAGGGCGGCGGGAAACACGGCTCGGCTCACGCCTGGCAATCATACGGCATAGCCCGATTTTGTCTCGAAGTTCCGTTGACATTCGCGTCGATCGCCTGTCTACTAGGGCAATTGCTGGCTCGGTCGGTGATCCGGGTGGAGTGAGCCCGGGTCGTGCAGTTCATTCCGGGGCTCAAATCCCCTACCGATGGAGAGGCCATGGAACGATTGAAGGGTCTCAAGTGTCGCGAGTGCGGTCGCTACTATCCCTCCTCGCCCGTACACGTCTGCGAGTTCTGCTTCGGTCCTCTCGAAGTCGACTATGACTACGAGGTGATCGGCCAGCTCATCAGCCGGAAGAGGATCGAGGCGGGTCCCTCCAGCATCTGGCGGTACGCGGATCTCCTCCCGTTGAACTTCGCGGAGGGCGAAGCGCATATCGGACAGGCGGTGGGTTTCACCCCGCTCATTCGCGCGCGGAATCTGGCCGAGGAGCTGGGGGTGCGGGAGCTCTACGTCAAGAACGACTCCGTGTGCCATCCGACGTGGTCGTTCAAGGACCGGGTGGTTGCCGTGGCGATCAACAAGGCCAAGGAGTTCGGCTTCGATACCGTGGCCTGCGCCTCCACGGGCAACCTCGCCAACTCGGTGGCCGCCCACTCGGCGGAGGCCCGGCTCAAGTCCTATATCTTCATCCCCGCGGACCTCGAGCGCGGCAAGGTCATCACCACCCTCGTCTACGGGCCCACGCTGGTGGCGGTGGAGGGGACGTACGACGAGGTCAACCGGCTGTGCGCCGAGGTGGGCGACAAGTACCGGTGGGCCTTCGCCAACATCAACATCCGGCCCTATTACGCGGAAGGCTCCAAGACCTACGGCTACGAGATCGCGGAGCAGCTCGGCTGGCGCGCCCCTGCCCACGTGGTGGTGCCGTGCGCGGGCGGCTCGCTCATCACCAAGATCCACAAGGCCTTCAAGGAGCTGCGCATGCTCGGGCTCATCCCCGAGGGCAAGACCAGCATGTACGCGGCGCAGGCCGCGGGCTGCGGGCCCATCGTAACCATGATCAAGAAGGACTCGGACGTGCTGGAGCCGGTGCGCCCGTGCACCATCGCCAAGTCGCTGGCCATCGGGAATCCCGCCGACGGCTACTACGCCTACCGCGTCGCCAAGGACACCGGGGGCTACGGCGAGCATGCGCAGGATGAAGAGATCGTCGAAGGCATGCAGCTCCTCGCCCGCACCGAAGGCATCTTCACGGAGACGGCGGGCGGCGTCACGGTGGCCGCCACCAAGAAGCTGATCGAGTCCGGGCGGATTCCGCGGGACGAGCCCATCGTCATCTGCATCACGGGCAACGGGCTCAAGACCCCCGACGTCTTCTATGACCGCCTCTCGGTGGACGTGACCATCCGCCCGTCGCTGGCCGTGTTCGACCAGGCGCTGGCCGATCTGAAATCTAAAGCCGGCGCCTGAGCCGGAAGCGAGGAGACGTGCATGTCCGTGCTCGTACGAATTCCCACACCGCTCCGCTCGCTCACCAAGGGGCAGGCGGAGGTGCAGGCCGCCGCCGACTCCGTGGGCAGCCTCATCGAGGACCTCGAGAAGCAGTACCCGGGGCTCAAGGAGCGCCTGGTCGACGATGGCGGTGAGGTGCGCCGCTTCATCAACTTCTACGTCAACGAGGAAGACATCCGCTTTCTCCAGGGCGCCAAGACCGCGCTCAAGACGGGCGACCAGGTGTCCATCGTCCCCGCCATCGCGGGCGGTCGCTGAGCGGAATCACCCGGAGCCGATCCCATGGCGCGCCTGCGCGTGCGGCTGACCTATCCCACCGAGCTGATCCAGCAGCCCATCGTCTATCACCTGGTGAAGGACTTCGGGATCGTGCCGAACATTCGCCGGGCGGACGTGCGCGCGGACCACGGCTGGATCGTGCTCGAGCTCGAGGCGGCGCAGGAGAAGCTGGAGGAGGGCGTGGCCTGGCTTCGCCAGCAGGGGATCAAGGTTGATCCCATCGAGCGCGACGTGGTGCTGTCGTGATCTCCAAGCGCGTGCAGGGCTTCACCGAGTCCGTCATCCGGGAGATGACCAGGGTCAATAACCAGCACAACGGCATCAATCTCGCCCAGGGCATGCCCAATTTCCCGCCGCCCAAGGAGATCCTCGAGGCGGCGCACCAGGCCATCGACGGCGACTTCCATCAGTACGCCATCACCTGGGGCACGCCGCGTCTCCGCCAGGCCATCGCCGCGAAGTACCAGAAGTTCTACGGCATGGACATCCATCCGGATCGCCACGTCACCGTCTGCTGCGGCTCTACCGAGACCATGCTCGCCACCCTCATGGCCGTGCTCAACCCCGGTGACGAGGTGATCATCTTCGAGCCGTTCTACGAGAATTACGGGCCGGGCTGCATCATGTCCCAGGCCGAGCCCGTCTATGTGCCGCTCGAGCCGCCGGACTTCGGGTTCGATCCGGACCGGCTGCGCCGGGCCGTGTCGCCGCGCACGCGGGCTATCATCTTCAACAGCCCGAACAATCCCACGGGCAAGATCTTCTCGCGGGCCGAGCTCCAGATCATCGCCGACCTGTGCCTCGAGCACGATCTCCTCGCCATCACGGACGAGATCTACGAGCACATCCTCTATGACGGCGCCACCCACACGCCCATCGCCACGCTCCCGGGCATGGCGGACCGGACCATCACCATCTCCGGCATCTCGAAGTCGTACTCGGTCACGGGCTGGCGGGTCGGCTATGCCGTGGCCAGCCCCGAGCTCTCCCTGGGGATACGCCGGGCCCACGACTTCATCACGGTGGGAGCGCCCCACCCGCTACAGGAAGCCGCGGTCACCGCTCTCAACCTGCCCGATGACTACTACGTCTATCTCCGGGAAAGCTATCAGGCGCGGCGCGACCTGCTCTTCTCCAAGGTAGAGGAAGCCGGCTTCACAGCCTTCAAGCCACGCGGCGCGTACTACATCCTCACCGACGTCGCCCACTGGCTGCCCGAGTACAAGTGCGCCGACGACCACGAGTTCGCCATGTTCCTCGTCAAGGAGATCGGGGTGGCCACGGTGCCCGGGTCGTCTTTCTACTCCACGAAGGAGCTCGGGCGCACCAAGATCCGCTTCTGCTTCCCCAAGACCGACGAC
>DASYQB010000042.1:0-29331 GCA_036005985.1 Candidatus Methylomirabilota bacterium
CGGCCTCGCCCTTCTCGTCGAAGCGGATCTTCCACATCCCGTCGTAGGTCATGGACATGAGCGCCTTCTTGACCGCGGGGGGATCGTCCACCGTGCCCGCCTTCTTCATCGCCTCCACCAGCATGTACACGTGGTCATAGCAGGAGGAGGAGCAGAGCGGCGCCTGGTCATAGGGGAAGTCGCGCTTGTAGAACTCCTTGTACGCCTTGACGAACTTGGCCACCTTGGGGTCCGTCTTCTCCGCCTCCTCGAAATACTTGGGGACGTAGACCATGTACTCGTCGATCCCGTCCTTGTTCTTGAGCCCGGGGCCGAGGGACCCACGCACGAGGAAGAACTTCTTGAGCTGGCCCGTCTCCGTGGCCTGCCTGACGATGTCGTAGATGTAGGAGTCGGAATAGCCGGGGAAGAGGAAGTCGGGCTTCCAGGCGGCGATCTTGGCGAGGACGGCGGAGAAGTCCTTGGTGCCGGGCTCGAAGTAGTCGAGGCGGCTCTCGATGCCCTTCTGCTTGAACATGGGCACGTAGATGTCCTCGAGCACCTTGCCCCCCTGGTCGTTCTGGAAGAGCATGGCGATCTTCTTCGCCCCGGTGGTCTTGACCAGATTGTCCACCATGAGCTCGCCGAAGCCGCTCTTGCCCGCGTCCCAGTTCCACGTCCGCATGAGGAACTCGTTCCCCGGCGTGCCCACGTAGTCGTGGATACGGGTGGCCCCGCCCCACATGAGGATCTTGCCGTTGAACTCCGCCGCGTACGGCCGCACGGCGAGGAAGACGTTGGAGAGGAAGGGGCCGAAGATGTACTTGGCCTGGTCCACTTCGATCAGCCGCTTGAGTTGGACGGTCGCCTCCTTGGGCTCGCCCCGGGTGTCGAGCGCGATGAGCTGGAGCTTGTAGGTCTTGGCGCCGACCTTGAAGCCTCCTGCCTTGTTGATCTCGTCCACGGCGAGGGCGGTGCCCTGCGACGACATCCAGCCGTAGATGGCATTGGCGCCCGTCTGGGCCTCGATCTGCCCGATCTTCACCACGTCCTGAGCGGTGGCGGGCGCCACGGTGAGGGCGAGCACCGCCAGGAGCAGCATGAGGCGTTTCATAGAATTCTCCTCCGCGTTGAGGGTTCGGGTGGGCCGGACGTGACGTCAGAGCGCCCGGGACACATTAGAGAATTGGCCGTCAGAGCGCAAGCCGCTTGGCGATGATCTCTTTCATGATCTCGGAGGTGCCGGAGGCGATGGTCCACAGCCTCACGTCGCGGAAGAAGCGCTCCACGGGGAACTCCCGCATGTACCCGTAGCCTCCGTGGAGCTGCACCGCGTGGTAGGCGACGCGGTTCGCCACCTCAGTGGCAAAGAGCTTGGCCATGGACACCTCGGTGATGCAGTCCTCGCCATCGTTGTAGAGCTGGGCGGCCCTGTAGAGGAGCGCGCGCGCCGCCTCGATCTCCGTGGCCATGTCGGCCACACGGTGGCGGAGCGCCTGCTTGGCGCTGAGCGGCCCGTCGAAGGCGTGGCGCTCCCGGATATAGGCCACGCTGTCCTCGAGAGCCTGGGCGGCGCCCGCGAGGGCGAGGACTCCCGCCATGATCCGTTCGCGCTGGAGCCCCGACGCGAGCTGCTGGAAGCCGCGGCCTTCGACGCCGAGCAGATTCTCCGCGGGCACGGGGCAGTCGTGAAAGGCCAGCTCTGCCGTATCGGAGGCGCGCATGCCCATCTTGTCGAGCTTGCGGCTCACCGTGAAACCGGGGAGCCCGCGTTCCACAAGGAACATGGAGATCCCGTCGTGACGCCGGTCAGCGCTGCCCGCGCCCGTGCGCGCCGCCACGAAGTAGAGGTCGCCGTAGACCCCGTTCGTGATGAAGATCTTGCTCCCGGTGAGGAGATAGTGGCCGCCGTGCCGCACCGCGCGCGTGGTGAGATTCGCCATGTCGGAGCCGGTGCCCGGCTCGGTGATCCCCAGGGCGCAGACGATCTCGCCCTTGGTGATGCCGGGCAGATACTTGCGCTTCTGCGCGTCGTTGCCGAAGCGCGTGAGCCAGGGGGACGACATGTCGGTGTGCACGAGCACGCTGAAGGCCACCCCGCCCGACCGGCAGCGCGCCATTTCTTCCCCCAGCACCACGCTGGCAAGGAAGTCACCGCCCGCGCCACCGTACTCCACGGGAAACTCGAGGCCGAGAAAGCCCAGCTCGCCGAGGCGCCGCCAGAACGTCTTCGGGATCTGCCCGGCCGCCTCCCACTCGTCCACGCGCGGCGCCACCTCCTTCTCCACGAAGGCGCGCGCGCTCTTCCGCAGCATCTCGTGCTCTGGCGTGAACACGTCTACCCTCGCCCCTCTGGGGAGAGGGTAGGGTGAGGGGACCTTTGTGGTCGCTCACTCACGTGTTTGTGCACGCTCGCGCCCCGCCTCCCAGATAGCCTATCCGATGGACCTTTCCCGCCCGCTGCGCGTGGGCGACCCGCGACGCGGCAAGGAAACCGCCGGCCAGCGTGCCGAGGAACGTGAGCCGCGTAGTCACTGGATGACCTCGTTGGCGCGGAGCAGGAGCGACGGCGGGATGGTCAGGCCGAGCGCCTTTGCCGTCTTCAGGTTGATGGTGAGGTCCACCTGGGTCAGCTGCTCCACGGGAATGTCCGCCGGCTTGGTGCCCTTCAGGATCTTGTCCACGAGGGTGGCCGAGCGCCGGAACAGGGGGACGAAGTCGGCCTGATAGGCCATGAGGCCGCCCGCCTTCACGAAGCTCCTGTTGCCATATACCGTCGGCAGCCGTCCCTCCAGCGAGAGGCTCGTGAGGCGCTCCGTGTGAAGCACGTAGAGTCCGTCCGCCAGGACGAGCAGCCCGCCGACGCGGCTCTTCCGCATCGAGGCGAAGGCAGCCGCAAAGTCTTCGGGCCCGCGCGCCGCCATGGGCTTGATCTCCACTCTCAGCGACCGGGCGAACCCGGGGACTTCCTTCAAAGCCGCCACGTGCGACGGATTGGTCGGATTCCACAGCATGGCGACCAGAGTCACGCCGGGCACGATCTCCTTCAGCAGCTCGAGGCGCTTGCCCACTATGTCCATGCCGGCGATGATGGTTAGACCGGTGACGTTGCCGCCCGGCCGCGCAAGACTGGCGACCAGACCTTCCGCAATCGGGTCGCCACTTCCCACGAAGACAACCGGGATCGTCGTGGTCGCGTCCTTGGCCGCCCGCGCGGCCGCCGGGCCCAGGGCCACGATCACGTCTACTCGGGAGCGGACAAGGTCGGCCGCCAGCCCAGGGAGCGCCTCGCGCTTTCCTTCCGCATAGCGGTACTCGAGGGTCACGTTCCGTCCCTCGACGTAGCCGAGCTCGCGCAGCCCATCACGGAAGGCCGCGTCGCCGGAGCCTGGGTTTTCGACCGGAGGCGACGTGTCGCCGAGGACGCCGATGCGCGGGACCTTGGCCGGCGCCTGTGCCCGCGCCGGGGAAGACGCCGCGATGGCGCCTCCGACGAGCGTGCCGAGGAACACGCGCCGCGTGGTCACTGGAGCAGCTCGTCGGCGCGAGCGAGTACGGGGCGGGGAATGGACAGCCCGAGGGCCTTCGCCGTCTTGAGGTTGATCACGAGGTCGAACTTGGTTGGCTGTTCCACGGGCAGGTCGGCGGGCTTGGCGCCCTTGAGGATCTTCTCCACGTAGCCGGCGGCACGGCGGAAGAGCTCGGGGATACTGGGGCCGTAGGCCATGAGCCCGCCCACGCGCGTGAACTCCAGGAATGGATAAATCGCGGGGATCCGGCTCCGCGCGGCCAGCTCCACGATGTGCGCACGGTTGCGCACGGTGAGCGGGTCGGCCAGCACCATGAGGCGGGCCAGTCGTTCTTTCGTCATCGTCACGAAGATCCCGTCGAGCTCCCTCGCGTCGCGCACCTCGAAGGTTCGCAGGGTCACTCCGAATCTCGTCGCCGCTTTCCGCGCTTCCTTCAATCGCAGCTCCACTCCGGGGGCCGTCGGGTTCCAGATCAGGCCGAGACGATCGACGGGAGGCACCGCTTCCTTGATCAGCTCGATCCGCTTCCCCACCAACCCCTCCTCTTCGGCCTGGGAGAAGCCCGTGAGGTTGGCGCCGGGGCGCCCGAGGCTGCTGACGATGCCGATACCGACCGGGTCCTGCACTCCCACGAACACGACGGGCAGCGTCTTGATCGTAGCCTTCGCGGCGACCGCGCCCGCCGTGGACGAGACGACGATGATGTCGACCTTCTCCTGGACGAGCTCGTTCAGCAGGGCGGGGAAGCGATCGACCTGGCCATCTCCCCAGCGCTCCACGATGACGACGTTTCCACCCTCTGTATAACCGCGCTCGCTCAGGCCGCGCTTGAAGGCATCGAGGAAGTGCTGGTTGGCCGCGGGAGCTCCCGCCTCGAGGAAGCCGATCCGCCAGGGCTTGGCCGACTCCTGGGCGCGGGAGGCCCGGGGCATGGCCACGAGCGCGGCCGCGCCGGCGCGGATGAACGCGCGGCGCGAGATCACTCCTTGGCCTTGTCGGCGCGCTGGCGGATGGACGGTGGGAGCTTGAGGTTGAGGGCCTCGGCGGTCTTCAGGTTGACGAGTCTCACGCGAGGGAGACTCGCCGCCTTCTTGGCGACGGCTGGAGGGGCGCCGAGAGGCTCTGCCCTGCTCGGGTCACGGAATTCTCACGTATCCTTCCATGAGGCGGCGCGCGGTGCGATAGACGGTGACACGCTCGGCCATGTAGTCACCGCCCTGTCTGATGACGGCGGCGTCGAGCGGCAGCACGCCCGAGGGATGGCCGAGGCGGACGTCGGCGCCAGGGTTGGCTGTCGAGCACTCGTGGACGAGGGTGCCCTCGATGCGGGCGGCCACGGCCAGGCACATGGACGACGTCAGCGGGAAGGCGCGATGGCAGTTGGCCATGGAGATCGCCCGCCCCACCACGTCGGCGGCCTCGCGGGCCACGCGCGTGCCGTCGAGGGCCGTGTATTCAGCGGGCCCCGTCACCACCGCCACCTTGGGCGTTGCGGCGCTCCCAGGTATGCCCATGAGCTCTGAGGCGGCGACCCGGATCTTCTCGAGTCGGGCGGAGAGCGCCTTGTCCGCGTCCACCGCCTGGGGCATCTCGATGCCGGTGATGCCGAGGTCGCGCGCGCGCACGAAGACCATGGGGATGGACGCGTCGACCAGGGAGGCCTCGGTGCCGTCGATAACGTCGCGCGGCTTGCCGGTCGGGAGGAGACGCCCCGTGCCCGCGCCGCCGGGCTCGATGAAGTCGAGCGCGATGCGCGCCCCCGTGCCGGCCACCCCGGGCAGCTCGAAGTCGCCGTGCACCGCGGGCTCGCTGCCTGCCACGGGGACACGCGCCACGATCAGCTTCTTCGTGTTGGTGTTGTGGATGCGCACGAGCGTCTCGCCGTCCACGGGCTGGATCAGGCGCTCCTCGATGGCGAAGGGCCCCACGGCGGAGGAGCAGTTGCCGCAGTTGCCCGTGTAGTCCACCTGGGGCTTGCTCACCTCGACCTGGGCAAACGTGTAGTCGACGTCGGCGCCCGGGTGCGTGGTGGGGCCGATGATGCAGGCCTTGGAGAGCGAGGAGATGCCTCCGCCCAGGCCGTCGAGCTGGCGCCCGTAGGGATCGGGGCTGCCCAGCGCCGAGAGGAGGATGTAGTCACGCTCTACCCCCGCGGGCGGGAGATCGCGCTCGTGGAAGACGAGACAGCGGCTGGTGCCGCCGCGCATGTACACGGCTCGGACGCGGGATTGAGTCATGGTTTCCTCACTGGCTCCTCTCTGGTGGTCCTTCACCGCTGGCCTCCCTCACCGCTGGTCTCCCTCACCACCGGTCCCCCTCACCACCGGCCCCCCTCACCACCGGCCCCCCTCACCACCGGCCCCCTCACCCTGCCCTCTCCCCCGGTGGGGGAGAGGGAAATAGTGTGCTCTCCCCCACCGGGGGAGAGGTGGTTGAGTTGGAGTTGGCGGTCTGGGCTAGGAGGCCTCCCGCGAGGAGGATATCGCGCTCGCGCGTGGTGAGAACGCAGCGCGTGTGGAAGGTGGCGCCTGTTCGCTCGTTGGTCACGGCGATCTTCCGGCCGGCGTGGAGCGCGTCACGGAGATCGTCGAAGCGGAGCATGTCGTCGCGCTGGATGACGTCGTAGTCGGCGGGATCGTCGAACTCCAGCGGCACCAGGCCCCAGTTGACGAGGTTGGCGCGGTGGATGCGCGCAAAGCTCTTGGCGAGGACGGCGCGCACGCCCAGGTGAAGGGGGGCGAGCACCGCCGCCTCGCGCGACGAGCCCTGGCCGTAGATCTCGCCGCCCACGAGCACGCCCGCGCCCGCGGCCCGGGCCCGGGCCACGAAGTCGGCATCGGTGTTCTTGAAGGTGAACTCCGCGATGGCGGGCACGTTGGAGCGAAAGACGAGGGCGGCCGTGCCCGAGGGCGAGATGTCGTCGGTGGAGACCTTGTCGCCGAGCTTGATGAGCACGGCGGCGCGCAGCGTCGCCTCCACCGGCCGGCCCCGCGGCACTTCCTTGATATTGGGCCCCCTCACCACCGTGACCGCTTCCGCCTCGCCCTCGGGCGACGGGGGCAGGAGGCCGGCGTTGGAGGCGGTCAGCGTGGTTGGATAGTGGCGCGCGGGAGCGGGGCCACCGCCACGCGGATCGGTGATCACGCCGGTGAGGGCGGAGGCGGCCGCGGTGAGAGGCGAGCAGAGATAGACCTGATCGTCCTTCACCCCGCTCCGTCCGGAGAAGTTGCGATTGAAGGCGCGCAGGCTCCGCCCGCCCGCGGCGGGGACGTGGCCGATGCCCGCGCAGGAGCCGCAGGTCGGCTCGGACACCGTGGCGCCCGCCACGAGCAGATCGGTGAGGAGGCCTTCCCGCGACATGATCTCGAGAATCCGGCTGCTCCCCGGGAACACCACCAGATGCACGGTCGGCGCGACGCGCTGGCCCTTGATGGTCTGGCCCACTGCCCACATGTCTTCCCAGGAGGAATTGGTGCAGGAGCCGACCATGACCTGCTCCAGCGTGGTCCCGGCCGCTTCCCGCACCGGTACGACCTTGTCGGGAGAGGAGGGCAGGGCGACAAGAGGCTCGAGACTCGAGAGATCGAGCTCGATCTGGTCGTCGTACTCCGCGTCGGGGTCGGCGGCCAGCGGCGTCCACTCGCTCTCCCGACCGAGGAGGGCGAAGTAGCTGCGCGTGGCCTCGTCGGACGGAAAGACGCTTGTGGTCAGCGTCAGCTCGGCCCCCATGTTGGAGATGGTCGCGCGCTGGGGCAGCGACAGGGTGGCCGCGCCCGGCCCACCGTACTCGAAGATCTTTCCACTCCCTCCGCGCACGGTGTAGCGCCGCAGCAGCTCGAGGATGACGTCCTTGGCGTGCACCCACGGACCGAGCTCTCCCGTGAGCCAGACGCGGACGATCTTGGGCATGGCGAGGTGATAGGCCCCGCCGCCCATGGCCACCGCCACGTCGAGCCCGCCCGCCCCGATGGCGAGCATGCCCGTGGATCCGCAGAGGGGGGTGTGGCTGTCCGTGCCGAGGACGAATTGTCCAGGCCGGCTGAAGGTCTCGAAGTGCACCTGATGGCAGATGCCGTTGCCGGGCTTGGAGAACCACGCGCCGTAGCGCGCGGAGGCCGTCTGCATGTACCGGTGATCGTCGGTGTTGCGCGAGTCCGTCTGGTAGACGTTGTGGTCGATGTAGCTCACCACCCGTGACGGCTTGACCCGAGGAAAGCCCATGGTCTCGAACTGGAGCCACGCCATGTTGCCGTTGGTGTCCGTGAGGAGGCACTGATCCACGCGGAGGCCGATCTCCTCTCCGGCCACCGCCTTGCCGGCCACGAGATGCGAGTCGATGAGCTTGCGCGCGACGGAGAGGCCCACCGCTACCGTTGCTCCAGGGGGACGAACTTCTTGCCGGTGGGGCCCTTGTAGTCGGCGCGCGGGCGGATGAGCCGATTGTCGTCGTATTGCTCGATGAGATTGGCCGTCCAGCCCACGATGCGCGAGGCGGCGATGACCGGGGTGAAGAGATCCACGGGGATGCCGATCGAGTAGAAGAGTGGCGCCGAGTAGAAATCCACGTTGGGGATGAGCTTCTTGGTCGTGTTCACCTTGGTGTGGAGCTTCACCGCGAGGTCGTACCAGAGGGCCTGCCCCGACTGGCGGCACGCCTCCTCCGCCATGCCCTTCAGGATGGCCGCGCGGGGGTCGCCCGCGGTGTAGACGCGGTGGCCCATGCCCATGAAGCGACGCTTCTCGCCGAGCGCCTTGTCCACGAAGGCGTCCACGTTGTCGAGGGTGCCGATCTCGAGCAGGGTATTCATGACCGCCTCGCCCGCGCCGCCGTGCAGAGTGCCCTTGAGGGCCCCCACTCCGCCCGCCACCGCCGAGTGCATGTCGGAAAGCGTGGCCGCGATCACGCGCGTGGTGAACGTGGAGGCGTTGAGCTCGTGCTCGGCGTAGAGCACGAGGCTCGCGTCGAAGGCCTTGGCGGTGATCCCGCTCGGCTTCTTCCCCGTGAGCATGTAGAGGAAGTTGGCGGCGAGCGAGAGATCCTTGGTGGGCGGCACAGGCGCCTGTCCGCTCCGCACGCGATGATGGGCGCAGATGGCGGTGGGGAACCGGCTGGTGAGCCGCACGGCCTTGCGCAGGTTGGCCGCGTGCGAGTTGTGGGTGGCGTCGGGGTCATGCATGCCCAGGATGGCCACCGCGGCCTGGAGCACACGATTGGGATCGGTCCGCTTGGGCATGAGCTCGAAGGCCTTGATGAGCTCGTCGGGGATGGACCGCGCCGCGGCCAGCTCTGACTTGAAGCGGTCGAGCTGCGACGTGTTGGGCAGATCGCCCATCCAGAGCAGGTAGGCCACCTCCTCGAAGGAGGCTTTCCGTGCGAGATCCTCGATGTCATAGCCGCGATAGGCGAGCCGGCCCCGGGCGCCGTCGAGATCGCAGAGCTCGGTTTCCGCCGCGACCACGCCTTCGAGACCGCGGATAAGGTGGGTGCCTTCTGCCATGCGTGACTCCTCTCAGGACCGTCTGGTGATCGCCGCCGTCGACACGCAGGAGCCCACCAAATATACACCGGTGGCCACGGGGGGAGCCACGGGCCTTCCGGTGGACGGCTCCAGCCAATCGTGGAAAGATCGAGGTATGGGACTTCGCGAATACCGGCGCAAGCGGGACTTCAAGGCGACGCCGGAGCCTCCGGGCAAGATCTCGCGACCGTCCCGGGCCGGCAAGGGCTCGCTCGCCTTCGTCATCCAGAAGCACGCGGCGAGCCGTCTCCACTACGACTTTCGCCTCGAGCTCGACGGAACCCTCAAGAGCTGGGCAGTGCCCAAGGGACCGAGCCTTGACCCCGGCGACAAGCGCCTCGCCATGCACGTCGAGGATCACCCGGTGGAATACGGTGACTTCGAGGGCACGATCCCCAAGGGCGAGTACGGCGGGGGTACGGTGCTCGTGTGGGACCAAGGGACCTGGGAGCCGATTGGTGATCCGCACAAGGGATACCGGGAGGGCAATCTCAAGTTCGTCCTCCACGGCGACAAGCTGCGGGGCGCGTGGGCTCTCGTGCGGATCCGCGGGCGAGAGCCGGGCGACAAGGGGCGAAGCTGGCTCCTGATCAAGGAGCGCGACGGCGAGGCTCGCTCCGGTCCTTCCGCACGTGTCGTCGACCGCGAGCCGAAGAGCGCGGCCACGGGGCGAACGCTCGACGAGGTCGCGGCCGCCAGGGATCGCGTCTGGCATTCGAACCGAGACGAAAAGAAGACCGCTCCGGCCGCACGCAGGCGACGACCCGCCGCGGCGTCGGCCCCCCCAGACCCTTCCGAGATAGCCGGCGCACGTCCTTCCTCGCTGCCGAAGGCCCTTCCGCCCGAGCTCGCCACCTTGGTCGACCGGGCTCCGGGCGGCGATGAGTGGCTGCACGAGATGAAGTACGACGGCTATCGCATCCTCGCCCGGATCGACCACGGCCGCGTCACCCTGGCGAGCCGGAACGGCCGCGACTGGACGGCGAAGTTTCCCGCCGTCACCGAGGCGGCGGGACGTCTGCCCGTGGAGCGCGCCATCCTGGACGGCGAGGTCGCGGTGCTCCTCCCGAAAGGCACCACCAGCTTCCAGGCCTTGCAGAACTTCCTGTCCGGAGCGCATTCCGACCAGCTCGTGTACATGGTGTTCGATCTTCTTCACCTGAACGGCTGGGACCTCACGGGGGCTCGGCTCGAGGATCGGAAGAACGCCCTCGCGGCGATCCTCGACTCCATCCGTGATGACGCCGGACCGCTGAGGTACAGCGACCACGTGGCGGGGAACGGGCCCGAATTCTTCGCGCAGGCGTGCCGCCTCGGCCTCGAGGGCATCATCTCGAAGCGCCGCGATTCGCCGTACCAGGGCACGCGCAGCAGGGAATGGCTCAAGATCAAGTGCGTCAAGCGGCAAGAGGTCGTGATCGGCGGCTACACGGACCCCGAGGGCTCGCGGGTAGGATTGGGCGCGCTCCTCGGCGGCGTTCATGAAAATGGCCGGCTCGTCTACGTGGGCAAGATCGGGACGGGCTTCTCCGACAAGACCCTGCGCGAGCTCAAGAAGCAGCTGGTGTCTCTCGAGCAGGAGAAGTGCCCGTTCGCCACCCGTCCCACCGGAGTCGGGCGCCCGCACTGGGTCAAGCCTCGCCTGGTCGCGGAGGTGAGCTTCAGCGAGTGGACGGACGACGGCCGGATGCGTCACCCGGCCTTCCTCGGCTTGCGCGCCGACAAGCCGGCGACCTCGGTGGTGCGGGAGCTTCCCGCTTCCGTGGTGGCGGTGGAGAAAACCTCCAAGTCCACGAAGAAGAGATCGCCCAAGCCATCCCGACGGGGAGCACGCCGAGACACGTGAGCCGCATCTTCCTGCTCTCTCCCGCCCACTGTGGCGGCGAACGCGCGACCCTGGTGTTGAACACGCGGGCCCGCTTCGATCTCGCGCGGCGTGTCCATGGCTCCGGCGCGCCTCTCGGCGAGGTCTTCTCGTTCCTGAGTGGTCTCTACTTCCGCGGCAAGCTGAGCTACGCCCACGCCTTCGCCCGCCCGCCTTTCGGCCTGCCTGGAGTCTATGTGATCACGCCGACGGACGGCCTGGAGCTGCCGGAGGCCTCCGTCGACCTCGGGCGGCTCCGCCGTTTCGCGAGCGTGGACATCCGCGTGGACGACACCCGGTATCGCGGGCCGCTCATGCGCCACCTGCGTCTCCTTGCGGAGGCGGCCGGGCCGGACTGCGATGTCGTGCTGCTCGGGAGCATCGCGACGGGCAAGTACGTCGATCCCCTGATCGACGTGTTCGGCCCCCGGCTGCACTTCCCCTCGGACTTCGTGGGCCGAGGCGACATGAGTCGCGGGAGCCTGCTCCTCCGCCACGCCAGGTCGCGCATCGAGCTCGACTATACGGTGGTGAAGGGGGCAGAACGGCGCGGACGTCGCCCCGCTCCTCTCAAGCGCGCGCGCTGACTACGGCGCGACGTTGTTACCGAGTCGCCACTACCTGCACGAAGCGGCCACGCCGGCCACGCAGGCGATCCTCGGCAGATTGCTCGAGAATCCTCCGGCATGTCGATTGCAGCATTCTGGATAGTCTGGAAGATATCTTCCGAAGGAGGATCGAGAATGGCGGCGAGAAAATCCGGAAGGCGGAGGTATAGCCCGAGCGCAAGCAAGGACGTAGCGAGCGCGATGCGCAGGAGGAAGCGCGGCACGCTCCGGAGCGGGAAGGGCGGCAAGGGCGGCAAGGTGAAGAGCCGCAAGCAGGCCATCGCGATCGCGCTGTCCGAGGCCCGTAAGAAGGGGAAGAAGGTTCCGCGCAAGCGCGGATGACAAGCATGGGGCCCTCGGCGGCAAAAACGCCGAGGGCCAAGTCCCGATGGGCCCTTTCCTCGTGGGAGGGAGGGCTACGCGGGGCGCTTGATGCCGAATGCCGGGAAGACGGTGTCGACGAAGGCCTGGATCGCCTCGAAGTCGTAGGGGCCTTCGCGAAAGGCCAGGTTCACGCGCTGGACGCCCACCGCTTCGTAGGCCTTGCACATCTCTAATGCGTCCTTCGCCGTGCCGCGGAAGAAGCCTTTGCGCTCGGGATTGTCTCCCCAGTGCGACTTGAATATAGCCTCACCGCGCGCGATGCCCTTGGCGTCGGCGCCCATGTAGAAGCCGACGTTGACCGTGCGCGCGATCTGCTTGGGGTCGCGGCCCTCCTTGGCGCACCAGTCGTCGAGCACAGCGTTCTTGGCCTTCCACGCCGGCGCGTCGATGTAGGGGGCGTTCCAGCCGTCGGCATACTTGGCCGCGGTGCGGATGGTGCGCTTCTCCCCCTGCCCGCCCACCCAGATGGGCAGGCGCTTCTGGAGAGGCTTGGGATTGCACCGCGCGTCATTGAGCTGGAAGTAGTGGCCCTTGAAGTTGGAGATGGGCTGGTCGAAGAGCATGCGGAGGATCTGCACCGCTTCCTCGAGATGATCCTGGCGGATCCCGATGCGCTCGAAGGGAATGCCGAAGCCCTCGTACTCATGCTGGTGCCAGCCCGCCCCAATCCCGAGATTGCCGCGGCCGTTCGAAAGATGATCGATGGTGCACACGGCCTTGGCGAGCACCCCGGGGTTCCGGTAGTTGACGCAGATGACGAGCGATCCCACCCGCACGTGCCTGGTGTCGAGGGCGATGGCGGTCATGGTGCTGATCGCTTCGAAGCAGTCGCCGTTGCCGTCTCGATAGGGCGACTCCTGGAAGTGGTCGGCGGAGGAGAACCAGTCGAAGCCCTCGGCATCGGCGAAGCGCCACAGCTTGCGCATCTCGCTCATGGGGCCGCCCACGTGGCCCAGGTGCATACCGAACGTCATGGTCATGGAAGAGATCTCCGGTGAGAGTTACCGCGTGGTGATGGTGAGGCCGCCGTCCACGACCAGGGTCTGGCCGGTGACCCAGCGCGCCTCGTCGCTGGCCAGGTAGACGGCGGCCCACCCGACGTCCCAGCCTTCGCCCTCGGTGCCGAGCGGGCTCGCCTTCCGCCGCTTCTCGCGCAGCTCGGGGCCCACGTTCTCCACCATGGGCGTCCAGACCATGCCGGGGGCAATGGCGTTGACGCGCACCCCCTTCGGGCCGAGCTGGTTGGCACAGGTACGGACGAAGCCGATCACGCCGGCCTTGGCCGCGGCATACGCGGTGCGGCCGGCGCCGCGCATGCCGGCCACCGACGACACGCAGATGACGGAGCCGCGCTCGCGCTCCACCATGGATTTGGCCGCGGCCTGGGTGGCGAGGAGCATGGACTTGAGGTCCACGGCCATGACCTGGTCCCACTCTTCTTCCGTGACCTCGAAGAGTGTCTTGCGCGACTCGATGCCGACATTGTTGTGCAGGATGTCGACCGCGCCCCACCGGTCGAGGGTGGCCCTGACCATGGCCTCGCAGTCCGCCTTGCGCGTGACGTCGGCGGCGAAGACCATGGCCTCGCCGCCCTCCTGCGCGATCTGCTTGGCCGTCTCCTCCGCGTTCTCGAGCTTGGCATCCACGCACACCACGCGCGCGCCCTCGCGGGCGAACAGGATGGCCGCCGCCTTGCCGTTGCCGAGCCCGGGCCCGCGCGAGCCCGCGCCGGTGACGATGGCGATCTTGTCCGTGAGCCGTCCGCTCATGGCGTGCCGGCTAGGACTTGAACGAGCCGTCGATGCGCACGTCCACCAGGTAGGGGCCACCCGAGGCGAGCCCGCGGTGGATGGCCGGCCCCACGTCGGCCGATTTCTCCACCAGCTCCCCCGATACCCCCATGGACTTGGCGAGGCCCACGTAGTCGAGGCGCGGATTGACGAGATCCATGGCCACGTACTTGTCGTCCTCGGCCGAGAAGCCCTTGAGGGCGAGCGTGCGCTGCTTGAGGATGCGGTACGAGGCGTTGTTGAAGATCACGTAGACCACGGCGATGGAGTCGTGCGAGGCCGTCCACAGCGACTGGATGGTGTACATGGCGCTCCCGTCGCCCACGAGGGCGACCACGGGGCGCCCGGGCTGCGCGAGCTTGATGCCCAGGGCGGCGGGCAGTCCCCAGCCGATGCCTCCGCCGCGCAGGCCGAAGAAGCTCTTCGCGTCGTTCGACTTGAGGAGGTCGCGCAGGCCGCCGCCCGAGGAGATGCTCTCGTCCACCACGATGGCCTCGTCGGGCACCGCGTCGGCCACGCCGGCCACGAGGGAGAGCGGGGTGATCGGGGTGAGCTGGCTTTCCGCCTGCGCTCGCTTGCGAAGATCGGCGATGCGCGCCTCGCGCGCCTTGCCGAGCTCCGTGGTGCGTGTCTTGGCGGATTTGAGCGCCTCGGGTGAGAGCCGGCGGCGCAGCGCCTCCGCGAGATCGGGCAAGGTCGCCTTGGGATCACCCTGGATGGCGACCTTGGCGGGATAGTTCTTGCCGATCTCCCACGGGTCTAGATCCATGTGAATGAGCGGCAGGCCTTCCGGCATGGGCTCCACGTCGGAGGGCAGGGAGAGGGTGAAGATGTCGCCGCCCACGCTGAAGACCAGGTCGTGCTTCATGAGGAGGGCGCGAATGGGCGGGCCGAGGCGCGGGAAGGCCCCCGCGTAGAGCGGATGCGTGAAGGGGAAGGAGCAGGTCGAGGGCACGCACTCAGCAAAGACGGGCGCGCCGAGGAGCTCGGCCACCTCCACCATCTCGGCGATTCCGTCCCCGTGCGAGACGGCGTCGCCCGCGATGATGACGGGTCGCTGCGCCTTGACGAGGAGATCGGCGGCGGCCTCGATGGCCGCCTTGTCGCCCCGAATGCGCGGCGCGATGCGGGTGGTCTCGAGCAGATCGATCTGGCGCTCGGCGTTGAGCACGTCCACGGGGAGCGAGATGAACACGGGCCCGGTGGGATGGGCGCGGGCCGTCTTGACCGCGCGACGCACGGCGCGCGGCAGATCGTCGAGGCGCGTGATCTCGTGCGACCACTTCACATAGGGTCGGGCCACCGGGGGCAGGTCAGACCACAGGATCGGCTCGGTGAGATTCATGGCCTGGTCGTGCTGACCGGCGGTGAGGAGGAGGGGCGAGCCCGCCTTCATCGCGTCGTAGAGCATGCCCATGGCATTGCCGAGCCCGGGCGAAGTGTGCACGTTGACGGCGGCGATCTTGCCGCTGGCCTGCGCGTATCCATCGGCCATGGCGATGGCCACCGATTCCTGCAGGGCGAGGATGTAGCGGATGCCCGGCTCGCGGGCGAGACCGTCCATCAGGGGCAGCTCGGTGGTGCCGGGATTGCCGAACATGATCTCGACGCCTTCCTGCTTGAGAATTTCGAGGAAGGCTTGCTTGCCGGAGGTGAAGGGCATCGGAGGCTCCTCCCAAGGGTGACGGTCAGGATCGCGCGTGACACCTACCTCGGCGCGTCGACGCCGCATTCTACGCCGCCTTTCTTGACTGCGCCAGAGGCGGTCCTGTACCCTCGCGGCGATGCCAGCGCACTCGGTGTTCCTCGATGCGTGCCGGCGGCGCCCGACCGCTTTCACTCCGATCTGGCTCATGCGTCAGGCGGGCCGCTACATGGCGGAGTACCGCGCCATGCGCGAGCGCTGGGGATTTCTCGAGCTGTGCAAGAATTCCCAGGCCGCGGCGGAGGTCACGCTCCAGCCCGTGGAGCGCCTCGGGGTGGACGCGGCTATTCTCTTCGCCGATATCCTCCTCGTCCTCGAGCCCCTCGGCGTGGGCCTCGAGTTCACCAGGAGCGGCGGTCCCCATATCCAGCGCCCGGTGCGGAGCGCGGCCGACGTGGCACGGCTTCCTGCGGTGAAGGTGGACGACGCGGTGGGCTTCGTCTTCGAGACGGTCGGCGGTGTGCGCAAGGCCCTCGCCGATCGCGTGCCCCTCATCGGCTTCGCGGGCGCCCCCTTCACCCTCGCCTCCTATCTCATCGAGGGCGAAGCCTCCCGCGAGTTCCTCCTCACCAAGCGCTTCATGCGCGCGGAGCCCGAGGCGTGGCACGCCCTGCTCGCGCGGCTGGCTGACATCACCGCCGCCTATCTGAACGGCCAGATCGCGGCCGGCGCGCAGGCGGTGCAGCTCTTCGATTCCTGGGTGGGTACCCTGTCGCCCGCCGACTATCGCGAGTTCGTGCTGCCCCATAGCCGGGCGCTATTCGCGCGGCTGACCCCGGAGGTGCCGGTCATCCACTTCGGGGTGGGCACCTCGACCTTGCTGTCCTCGATGAAGGAGGCGGGCGGCGACGTCATCGGCCTCGACTGGCGGGTGGAGCTGGGGCCGACGTGGGAGCGCCTCGGCCACGACGTGGCGGTGCAGGGGAATCTCGACCCCGCCGTGCTCCTGTCGGGCCCGCGCGACATCCGGCGGGCCGCCCAGGCCATTCTCGAGGGAGCCGCGCGCCGTCCCGGCCACATCTTCAATCTCGGCCATGGCGTCCACCAGGAGACGCCGGTGGAACACGTCAAGGCCCTCGTCGACATCGTGCACGAGCTGTCGTCGCGATGACGTGCGACTCCGTCCTCCTGATCGCCTTCGGAGGGCCGGAGAAGCCCGAGGACATACGGCCGTTTCTCCAGATCGTGACGGCGGGGCGCCGCATTCCCGCCGATCGCATCGAGGAAGTGGCGCAGCACTACGAGCTGATCGGCGGCCGCTCCCCTCTCAACGAGCTGACCCTTCGCCAGGCGGCGGGACTGCGCCGGGCGCTACGGCGGGGCGGGGTGACCATGCCGGTGTACGTGGGACTGAGGAACTGGCATCCGTTCCTCCGCGAGACCCTCGCGGAGATGGGGGCGCGCGGCCACCGCCGCGCCCTCGGGATCATTCTCTCCGCCTTCCCGACCGAAGCCTCGTGGGAGCGCTACGTCGCCGACGTGGCCACCGCGCGCGGCGAGGTCGGCGCGGGCGCCCCCGAGGTGGTGTACGCGCCGCCGTGGTCCGACCACCCGCTCTTCATCGAGGCCATGGTGGCGCGAGCCATGGACGCGCTCGAGCAGGTGCCCTCGGCCAAGCGGGCCGAGGCTCTCCTCATCTTCACCGCGCACAGCGTTCCCGTGGCCATGGCCAAGCACTCGCCGTATGCGCGCCAGCTCGAGACGGCCGCGCGGGTCATCGCCGAGCGTCTGGGCCATGGACGGTGGCAGATCGCCTATCAGAGCCGGAGCGGCCAGCCCGACGATCCGTGGCTCGCGCCCGACATCGGCGACGTGCTGCGCGGTCTCCCCGGCACCGACATCGGAGATGCGGTGGTCGTGCCCATCGGCTTCGTGTGCGACCACGTCGAGGTGCTCTACGATCTCGACGTGGAGGCGCGGGCGGTGGCCGCCGAGGTCGGGGTGCGCTTCCATCGGGCGCAGACGGCCAACGATCATCCCGCCTTCATCGCCATGCTCGCGGATCTCGTGGAGCGAGGAGCGGCGTGAAGCTGGCGGTAGTAGGTGGCGGGGTGGCGGGACTGGCCGCCGCCCATCGCGCCCTCGAGATCGCCCGCGCTCGCAGCCTCACCCTCGACCTGTCGCTCTTCGAGGCGAGCGACCGGATCGGGGGTACCATCCAGACCGAGCGTCACGAGGGCTTTCTCGTCGAGGGCGGTCCCGACTCCTTCCTCTCCGAGAAGCCGTGGGCGCTCGCCCTCTGCCAGCGCCTCGGCATCGAGGATCGGCTCATCCCTACCGACGACCGTTTCCGGCGCACCTACGTGGTCTTTCGCGGCCGGCTGCATCCACTCCCCGACGGCTTTCAGCTCCTCGCGCCGACTCGGCTCGGGCCCTTCGTCCGCTCCGGGCTCTTCTCGTGGCCGGGCAAGCTCAGGATGGCCATGGATCTCGTGCTCCCGCGCGGCGGGGATCCAGACGAGAGCCTGGGAGGATTCGTGTCGCGTCGGCTGGGCAAGGAGGCGCTCGAGCGGGTGGCCCAGCCGCTGGTGGCCGGGATATACACCGCCGATCCCGACGTGCTGTCTCTCGCCGCCACCATGCCGCGCTTCATGGAAGTCGAGCGCAAGGAGCGGAGCCTCATCCTCGGGCTGTGGCGCGCGAGCCGGCGGGCGCCCCTCGAGGCCAAGGGAGTGAGCGGCGCCCGCTGGTCTCTCTTCGTCACCTTCGCGGAAGGCATGGAGGAGTTGATAGTCGCCCTCGCCTCCCGGCTACCCTCCGACGCGGTACGCCTGAAGGAGCGCGTGGCGAGCGTCACCCGCGAGGGCGGCTGGCGCGTGGGCATGGCCGACGGCTCCAGCGCGATGGCCGACGCGGTGATCATCGCCACGGAGTCGTATCAGGCCGGGCGCATGCTGCGCTATACCGATCCCGCGCTGAGCCATCTGCTCGACGACATCCCCTACGCCTCTTCAGCCACGGTGACGCTCGGCTGGCGCCGCGCCGATATCCCGCACCCGCTCGACGGTTTCGGCTTCGTGGTGCCCCGGATCGAGCGGCGCCCCATCATCGCGTGCACCTTCTCGAGCGTGAAGTATGCGGGGCGCGCGCCGGACGGCTTCGCCCTCCTGCGGGTGTTCGTGGGCGGGGCGCTGAACGAGACGGCGGTCAACAGCGATGACGAGACGCTGACGCGAGTGGCCCGCGCCGAGCTCGGCGAGCTCCTGGGGATACAGGCGCCGCCTCTCATGAGCCGGGTGAGACGCTATCCCAAGGCCATGCCGCAGTACCACGTGGGCCATCTCGCCCGCGTCGAGGCCATCGAGGGATGCCTGCGCGCTCACCCCGGCCTCGCCCTGGCCGGCGGCGCCTATCGCGGCGTGGGCATCGCTGACTGCGTCCGCTCGGGCGAAGAGGCGGCCGCGCGACTGCTCCCGTCCGCCTAGAACCGGGCGGGGTGCTGGCGGGGAGCCATGGCCTCCATCACGTCCAGTGTCCGCTCGAGGCTGACGCCGCGCGGATCGAAGTTGGCTTCGAGGAAGAGCTCGGTCAATCCCGCCTCGGCATAGCGTCCGATGTCCTCCCGGATCTCCTCCAGATTGCCCCAGAGCGGGCGCCGGTCCCTTCCCTGCGCGCTCGCATGGAGCTGGAAGCTGCCGCGCGAGACGATGTGAAGCGTGGCCGGATCGCGGCCGGCCTTCACCGCCGCGGCCTTGATCTCGGCCACGAGAGGAGCGACCTGCTGGAGCGGCACATTGCCGCCGTTGAAGCCGTCGCAGGCGACGGCCCTCCGGACGACAGTGGGCCCATAGCCGCCGATGGTGATGGGAGGATGCGGCGTCTGCACGGGCCGTGGCTCGACGCGGGCGCGCGGCACGCGGTAGAACTCGCCCTCGAACTCCACCGGATCCTCCGTCCAGATGGCCTTGAGGCAGCGCAGGAATTCATCGCCGCGCTTGCCGCGCCCGGCGTAGGGCACGCCCACCGCGTCGAACTCGTCCATGGACCACCCGAGGCCGAGCCCGACGTCGAGGCGGCCGCGCGAGACGATGTCCAGGGTGGCGAGCTGCTTGGCCAGCACCACCGGCGTGTAGTAGGGCATGATCAGCACGCTCGTGCCGAGCCGGACGCGCGAGGTCACCGCGGCCACGAAGGCGAGCGAGATGAGCGGATCCATCACCCGCTCGAAAGGCTTCGGCCAGGGCTGCCCGGGCAGGGGCGGATAGTCGTTCTGCGGCTTCATCGCGTAGAGCAATCGCTGGAACACCCAGAGCGAGTGGTAGCCGAGGGTCTCGGCACGCTGGGCGATCAGGACCTGGTTGTCGGGGGTGGCCCAGGCCCCGGCCATGGGCAGAGAGAATCCAAGCTTCATGGTGGTCTCCATCACCGGAGGTCGCGGAAGAAGGCGCGCAGGTCGTCGACGAGGGCGCGCGGCTCCTCGAGGGCGGCGAAGTGGCCGCCGGAGGGCATGACCGTCCAGCGGCGGATGTTGTAGACCCGCTCCGCCCACGCGCGCGGAGGCCGCACGATCTCTTTCGGGAAAGCGGCGTAGGCGGTGGGCACCTCGATGCGCTGGCCGTCGCCGATCGGCCACGGGGCATGGTAGCGCCCGTAGTACGGCCAGAACGACGAGTTGATGGCCGCGGTGACCCAGTACAGGGTGATGTTGGTGAGGAGCTCGTCCTTGGAAAAGCTGCGCTCGACGTCGCCCCCGCAGTCGCTCCACGTCCTGAACTTTTCCACGATCCATGCGGCGAGGCCCGCCGGGGAGTCGGTGAGGCCGTAGGCGAGTGTCTGCGGCTTGGTCCCCTGGATCCACTGGTAGCCCGTCTCCTCGCGGAGCCACGTGCCCAGATCGTCGAGATAGGCGCGCTCCTCCGGAGTGGGGTTCGCGGGACGAGGGAGATCGCGGCGGAGCGAGAGCAGGTTCACGTGGATGCCGGCGAGGCGCTCGGGGTAGGCGAGACCGAGGCGCGAGGTGATGAAGCCGCCCCAGTCTCCGCCCTGCGCAGAGAAGCGCCGATAGCCCAGGACATCGGTCATGAGGGTAGCGAAGGCGTCGGCGATCTCCGTGATGCCGAAGCGCGGCTGGCCGGGAGCGAAGGAGAAACCGTAGCCGGGGAGGGAGGGCGCGACCACGGTGAACGCATCGCGCGGATCGCCCCCGAAGAGCGCGGGATCGGTGAGCATGGGGATGATCTTGTGAAACTCCCACACCGACCCCGGCCAGCCATGGGAGAGCAAGAGCGGGAGCGGGGCGGGCCCGCGGCCCTCCGCGTGGATGAAGTGCAGGTCGATGCCCGCCACCGGCGCGGTGAACTGGGGGAAGCTGTTCAGCAGCGTCTCGTGCTTTCGCCAGTCGTAGCGGTCGCGCCAGTACGCGCAGA
This sequence comes from Candidatus Methylomirabilota bacterium, assembly GCA_036005985.1. Classification (GTDB taxonomy): domain Bacteria; phylum Methylomirabilota; class Methylomirabilia; order Rokubacteriales; family CSP1-6; genus AR37. The sequence continues at coordinate 20,746 of DASYQB010000042.1, forward strand.
GTTCCTTTACGTAGCCGAGGTCGGCCCCGAAGGCCCAGGGGGCCCCCGGCGCCTGATCGGGAAAGCGCGTGCGGCCGAGGCGCTCGCGGAGATCGGCGAGAGTCGGCTCGGGGATGTCGATGCGGAACGGCGTGGGCGCCATGGGGTCGTCCTCTCTCCCTCGATGCTGCGGGCGGCTGGCCCGCGCGCGGCCAGTGTACCGGCGATGAGGGCGCCGGGGCCAGCGCCTATCCTCACGACCGGCCCGCTCAGGATCGAGTTTTCCGCTAAGATAGCCGCCTCATGAAAGACACGGCGCTGCCCTGGGACATAACGCGCATCCTCTTCGCGGTGGTGGCGATCGGTGGCTTGATCGCGGCGAGCTTCTGGGTGGTCAAGCCGTTTCTCCCCGCGGCAATCTGGGCGGTCATGATCGTGGTGGCGACCTGGCCGGAGATGCGCTGGGTCGAGCGGCGGCTCGGAGACCGCCGGGGCCTCGCGGTGGCGGTCATGACCGCGGCCATGCTCGCGATCATTCTGGTGCCGATCGGTTTCGCCGTGGCGACGATTGTCGACCGCGCCGATCAGATCGCGGAGTGGTCCAGATCGCTGACGCACCTCTCGGTGCCTTCGCCGCCTGCCTGGGTAGGCGACATCCCGCTCGTGGGCGCCCGAATCTCCACGTGGTGGAAAAATGTCGCGTCCACGCCTCCCCAGGAGCTTGCCGCCCACATCACCCCGCATCTGGCGGCGATCGGGGCCTGGCTGCTCAGCCAGGCGGGAAGCTTCTTGGCCCTGTTCGTCCAGCTCCTGCTCACCTTGGCCATCTCGGCCATCCTCTATGCGAAGGGCGAAGAGGCCGCGGAGTGGGTCGTCAAGTTCGCGCGGCGCCTCGCCGGCCTGGACGGCGAGCGCGCGGCCCGCCTCTCGGGCCAGGCGATCCGGGCCATCGCCCTCGGCATCGTGGTCACCGCGCTCGTGCAGTCCCTGGTGGGCGGCCTCGGTCTCATGGTTGCCGGGGTGCCGCATGCCGTGGTTCTCACCGCCGTCATGTTCCTGCTCGGCGTCGCGCAGATCGGGGCGATGCCGGTGATGGTAGGCGCGGTGGTCTGGCTCTACTGGCAGGACCAGACGCTGTGGGGCACCGTGATGGTGGTGTGGTCCATTATCACGGGCACTCTCGACAACTTCATCCGGCCCATCCTCATCAAGAAGGGCGCCGATCTTCCCCTCCTCCTGGTTTTTGCCGGCGTGCTCGGCGGCCTCCTCGCCTTCGGCATCATCGGCCTCTTCATGGGCCCGGTGGTGCTCGCGGTGAGCTACACGCTGCTCATGGCCTGGGTGGGCGAGGACCACGTAGCCGCGGAGTAGGTCTTCACATTCCTTCACATGTCACACGAACTTTACTTGCGTGAAGGAGCCTCCGAGCGTAGCCTCTCACGCATGCGATGCCGTTTCGCTCTCGTTCCGTTGCTCGGGGGGGCGTTGCTCACCCTGGTGGCCTTCGCGCACGCGAGCCCGCCCGATGAGACCTGGCGCTCCGGCGTTTACGACGAGGCCGATTTCGATGACGTGATCGATCTCATCGTCTCCCTGAGCGGCGCGGTGCCGGACTCCGCGCCGCGCATCTTCCAGCGCGCCCCGCTCGCCGCCGCGGTCCTGATCAGTCTCGAGCCTTGCGATCTGCCGCCGCGGCTCCTCCGCCCCGACGATACCCGCAGCCCCCCGTCCCTCTAGGATCCGCCTGACTTCCTGACGTTTCATGGGGCGCGGGCCGAGCCCGCTCCCGCCATCGTCCGGCCGGTCGGGGTCCTCGTCGAATCTTCTCGGAGTCGCTCGGGATCGGTTCGCCGTCGTGCCGTCCCGAGCACGAGTGGGTAACGCGATATCAATCTCTTGAGGAGGAGCATATGAGCGGGTCCGTCCTGGTTGCTCCGTCGTCGCTTCCTGTCGGTGTCGAGCCGCCACCGAAGGGAAATCTCTGGGCCGTCGTTCTCGCGGGCGGGGAAGGCTTGCGCCTGCGGCCGCTCACCCGTCATCTGTACGGGGACGAGCGTCCGAAGCAATTCGCAGCCGTGGTGGGCATGGGCTCCCTGCTCCGGCAAACGCTGGACCGGGTCGGCCTGCTCGTCCCTCCCGAGCGCACCGTGGTGGTGACGCTGGCCGGCCATGCCCACTTCGTGGAGGCCGAGCTCCGTGGCGCGCCGAGGCCCCATGTCCTCGCCCAGTCCTATGATCGGGGCACCGCGGCGGGCGTCCTCCTGCCCGCGCACTGGATCAAGGCGCGGGATGCCGAGGCCACCATCGTGGTGTTTCCCTCCGATCACTTCATCCTCGAGGAATCCGCGTTCATGTGCCACGTGGCCGACGTGGCGCGGGCGGTCCGTCACCGTCCGGAGTCCATGATCGTGCTGGGAGCGGAGGCCACGGATGCCGAGCCGGAATACGGGTGGATCGAGCCGGGCGAAACCGTGGCGTGGACCCCGCGAGGTCCCCTGCAGGAGATCCGCCGGTTCGTGGAAAAGCCGCCCCAGGCGGAGGCGGAGGTTCTCTTCCAGGCCGGCTGCCTGTGGAACATGTTCGTCTTCGCGTCGAGGGCGGCGGCCCTCGTGGAGGTCGGCCGCGCCTGCGTGCCTCTCCTGCACGATCGCTTGAGTCGCATGGAGCTCTTCCTCGGCACCCAGCACGAGCCGTGGGCCATCCGTCAGGCCTGCATGCTCGCGCCCACCGCGAACTTCTCGCGCTCCGTGCTCGAGAACGAATCGTTGTCCCTGGTCGTCTCCAAGGTTCCGGATCTGACGTGGTGTGATCTGGGCACGCCCGAGCGCGTGGCGCGTACCCTGCGACGCCTCGGCGTGGCCCCGGCCTGGCTCGCGAGCTAGCGGCGTGTAAGAACTACTAGCGGGACGCGTAAGAGCGCCGTGTAGTTCTTTCGCTGATGTCGCCACGCGTGCCGGGCGCGCGGCGAGATCGGCGGATTCCGCCCGGAGAGCGGCTCTTCGCCAACAGGCACGCGGGTTGCTTGTACGCGGAGTTCATGGCGGCGTGTTGTCACGGAAAACCCGACGACGGTTGCCAAGAGCCTTGAGCCCCTCTCATCTGGGCGCCATCGATCTGGCCGTGGACCTGGGGACCTCGAACACCAGGGTCTACGTGCCCGGCGTGGGAGTGGCCCTCGATGAGCCGTCCGTCATTGCCATGCAGGGCAACGCCGTGCTCGCGGCGGGCCGGAAAGCCAAGGCCATGATCGGCCGCGTGCCGGAGAGCGTGCAGGTCGTCACGCCGCTTCGCCGCGGGGTGATCGCCGACGTGAATGCCGCCCGCCACATGCTCGGGCACTTCATCAGGAGCGTGGTGGGCCGATGGCACGTGCGCCAGCCCCGGCTCTCCGTGGTCGTTCCATACGGGACGACGCAGGTGGAGAAGCGGGCGGTGGAGGAGCTCGGACGCAGCGTGGGCGCGCGCAAGGTCTACCTGATCGAGGAGCCGGTGGCCGCCGCTCTCGGCGCCGGCCTTCCCGTATCGGAGCCGGGCGCTCACGCCATCGTCAACATCGGCGGGGGCACCACCGAGGTCGCCGTGATGTCGCTCTCCGGCATCGTGGGCTGCGAATCCAGACGGTTCGGCGGCGACGATCTCGACGAGGCCATCGCCCAGCACGTCAGAAAGGGTCACAGCCTCCTCATCGGACCCCTCCAGGCGGAAGATCTCAAGATGGCGGTGGGGTCGATGCTTCAGTCGGAACGGGGAGCCGACGACGCGTCCCTTGTTCGCGAAGTGAAGGGACGCAACCTCATCAATGGTCTCCCCAAGACCATCACCGTGTCCATTCAGGAGCTGCGGGAGGCTCTGCACGAGTCGATGGGGTCCGTGCTGGAGGCGGTGCGCGCGGGTCTGGAGCAGATTCCGCCGGAGCTGGCCGCCGACGTCCTGGATTCCGGCATCGTCCTTACGGGCGGGGGCGCTCTCTTGACCGGACTCGCGTCGGAGCTGCGCACGGTGACGCATCTGCCCGTCAGAGTCAGTGAGGATCCGTCCCGCTGTGCCGTGCTGGGGGCCGGCCGTGTCCTCGCCGAGCCGGTTTTCCTGCGCGCGATGTCCGTCTCTTCATCGTGAGCGGGAAGAAAGTGCGCGACGATATTGCACGCCATGTTCTTTTGAGAAATTGCCCTGAATGGGGAAACGGGATCCGACACAGGTCAGGCCGCTCATCTTCTCGGGAGACGCCGTCGGACCCTCGGGCCTAGAAGACCGGCTTTTCCACGTAGGCGCCGAAGACGGCGCGTAGTCGGGCGACGATCTCACCGAGGGTGGCCCGGGCCTTGACCGCCTCGATGGTGAGGGGCATCAGGTTGGCGTCGGGATTGCGCGCTTCGACGGCGAGCTGATCGAGAAGTGCTTGCACGCGGGCGCCGTCGCGGCGCCGGCGAACTTCCTGGAGCCGCGCGACCTGGCGCGTCTCCACCGCGGCGTCCACCTTGTGGATGGGCACGGGGACGGGCGCGGCCGGCTCGATGAAACGGTTCACCCCGATCAGGGGCTGCTCGCCGGAGGCGCGCCGGCGGGCCGTGTCATAGGCCGAGTCGGCGATCTCCTTCTGGAAATAGCCTTCCTCCACCGCCTTGATGGTCCCTCCGAGCGTGTCTACCTTGGCGAGGGTCTCGAACACGCGGCGCTCGATCTCGTTGGTCAGCGACTCCACGAAGTAGGAGCCGCCGAGGGGATCGATGACGCTGGCCACCCGACTTTCCTCGGCGATGATCTGCTGTGTGCGCAGGGCCAGTTTCATCGCCTCCTCGGAAGGAATGGCATAGGCTTCGTCGAGTCCGTTGGTGTGGAGCGACTGCGCTCCCCCCAGCACCGCGGACAGCGCTTGCAGCGCGGTGCGCACCACGTTGTTCATGGGCTGGGCACGGGTGAGGGTGGCCGCCGCCGTCTGACAGTGGAAGCGGAGCCGCATGGACTCGGGTTTCCGCGCCCCGAAGCGCTCCTTCATGATGCGGGCGTAGATGCGCCGGGCCGCCCGGAACTTGGCGATCTCCTCGAAGAAGTCGTTCTGGGCCACGAAGTAGAAGGCCAGCCGCGGCGCGAACTCGTCCACGGGGACGCCGGCCCGCGTGACCTCTTCCACGTAGGCGATGGCGTTGGCCATGGTGAAGCTCAGTTCCTGCACCGAGGTCGCCCCCGCCTCCGAGATGTGATAGCCGCTGATATTGATGGGGTTGTAGCGGGCCATGTTCCGCGCCGACCACACGATCATGTCGCGCATGATCCGCATGGAGGGACGGATGGGGAATATCCATTCCTTCTGGGCGATGTATTCCTTGAGGATGTCCGCCTGCACGGTGCCGGAGAGGCGGTTGAGATCGAGGCCCCGGCTCTGGGCGAGGCTTACGTACATGGCGAGGAGAATCCACGCGGTGGGATTGATGGTCATGGAGACGGAGATCGTCTCGAGATCCACCCCGTTGAAGAGGGCCTCCACGTCGTCGAGGGTGTCCACGGCCACTCCCTCGCGTCCCACCTCGCCCAGAGACCGCGGGTCGTCGGAGTCGTAGCCCATCAAGGTCGGCATGTCGAAGTCCACGGACAGCCCCGTCTGCCCCTGCTCGATGAGATAGCGGAAGCGTCCGTTGGTGTCCTCGCCCGTGCCGAAGCCCGCGATCTGACGCATCGTCCACAGCCGCCCCCGGTACATGGTCGGATAGGGACCGCGCGTGTACGGATACTGGCCGGGCAGCCCCAGATCCTCCTGGCGGAATTCGGCGAGGTCTTCCGCAGTGTAGACGCGTCGGAGAGGCAGGCCGGACAGCGTGCGGTACTCGGGGCGCGACTCGGGCTGGCGATCGAGGAAGGCGCGGAGCTCTCCCGCCTCCCATGCCGCGCGCAAGGCGGCCGCCCTCGCGATCTCTTCGCGGTCGAACATTCAGGCCTCCTTCTGGTCGAGAGCGTGACGGTAGAGATCGCGATCGTCGATGACCCGCCGGGCCTTGAATTCCGTGCGCGACATGGTGCCCTGGGCGACGATTTCCACGATGGGATGCACTCCGAGACGGGCGCGCAGCCGCTCGCGCATGCGGACGCGCAGGGCCTCGAGGGCAGGGGCCGTCACGTGGGCGGCGGCCTCCGCGCGCACGAGCAGCTCGTCCATGGTCTCCCGCCGCGACACGATGACCCGGAACTCGCCACCGAAGCCTTCGATGGCGCGCAGGGTGTCCTCGATGGCGCTCGGATAGATGTTCTCTCCGCGCACGATGATCATGTCGTCGAAGCGCCCGTAGAGCCCGTCGGGGAGGCGGGGATAGGTGCGGCCGCAGGGGCAGGGCGCGTCGGTCCAGCGCGCGCGGTCGCCAGAGGCGAGCCGGATCATGGGCTGCGAGGTGCGCTCGAGATGGGTGTAGACGGGCGTGCCCTCGGCGCCGTAAGGGAGCGGCTCGAAGGTCTCGGGATCGCAGACCTGCGTGTAGACCAGATCCTGCCAGAGGTGGATGCCCGTGCGATGCCGGCACTCGGCGTTGGTCATCCATGGGCTCATCTCGGCCATGCTGCCCATGTCGATGCAGATCCCCCCGAACGTCTCCTCGATGAGGCGCTTGGTGGCGGGGATGCCCGCCCCCGGCTCGCCCGAGAAGAACAGAATCCGGAAGCCGAGGCTGCGCGGATCGACACCATCGCGCCGCGCCGTCTCCGCGAAGTGCAGAGCATAGGAAGGCGTGCCGTAGAAGGCGGTGGGCCTGAGCTCGCGGGCCCAGCCCACCGCGGCCAGGGTCTGTCCCGTCACCCCGGCCCCGAAGGGAAACGCCGTCGCGCCCAGACGCTCCACGCCCGCGAGGGCGCCCCACGAGCCCATGTAGAGGCTGAAGAAAGAGCAGATCATGACGCGGTCGTCCGGTCGAATGCCCGCGCCCCACAGGATGCGGGCGTGCGCCTCTCCGACGCGCGTCCAGTCGTCCGCGCCCACGCCGAACACGGTGGGGCGGCCCGTGGTACCGCTCGTGCCGTGGATGCGCGCCACATCGCCCGGCTCGATGCCAAGGTAGTCACCGAACGGCGGGTGCGCGGCCTGCGCCGCGCGCAGCTCGGCCTTGTCCACCACGGGGAAGGCCGCGAGATCGGCGAGGGTCACCAGGGTGTCCGGCGATACCCCCGCCGCTTCCCACTTCGCGCGATAGAACGGGCAGCGCTCCCATGCGTACCGCACCTGCTCGCGCAGCTTGGCCAGGATGAGCGCGTCGCGCTCGCCAGGCGGCGCGCATTCGATCTCGGGAAGCCAGCAGGGATCGTCGGGCGCGGGTACGTAGGTGGCATCGTAGCGGGGCGGCCACACGGAGAGATCCACGCCGCGTGTGCGCCGGATATGCTCGCGGTCGAGGGCGGTCATGGCGCTGGACGCGGGTCAGCCGGCCTGTGGGGTGGGCGCGAGGGCGCGAACCCGGGCCACGATCTCGTCCGGCGGCGTGTCCTGGAGGATGACATCGCTCACGCCGAGGGCCCGGAGCTCGGGCACGTCCTCGTCGGGCACCACCCCGCCCACCACGAGGCGGACGTCGTCCGCCCCCGCCCGACGCATGAGCTCGAGGACCTTGGGGACCAGGGTCATGTGAGCGCCGGAGAGCAGGCTCACGCCGAGCACGTCGACGTCTTCCTGCACCGCGGCCGCCACCACTTCTTCGGGAGTGCGGTGGAGGCCCGTGTACACGACCTCCATGCCCGCGTCACGCAGGCAGCGCGCCACCACCTTGGCCCCGCGGTCGTGGCCATCGAGGCCGACCTTGGCGATCAGAACACGGAGGGGACGGAGGGGCATGGCGCCGGTCTGGAGGTGGCCGCTAGACGTGCGAGCGGCGGCCGGGGCCCAGATCCTCTGCGCGACGCACGAGTGGCCCGGTGGCCGCGCCGACGGTTGGGGCAGGGCGGCCGCCGTTGCTGGCCGCTTGCGCGGCGGGCCGCGGCGGTGCCTCGAGCACTTCGCGGACTTTGAGGGCGAGGGCGTCCGGCGTGAACGGCTTGGAGAGAAAGGCGATGCCCTCACCGAGCACACCGTGACGCACGATGGCGTCGTCGGTGTAGCCGGACATGTAGATCACACGCATGTCGGGGCGCATCGGCTGCAGACGCTGGGCGAGCTCGCGGCCGCTCATCTGCGGCATCACCACGTCGGTGACCATGAGCTGGATGGGTCCGCGATGACGCTCGCTGATCTCGATGGCCTCCGCGCCGTGGCGCGCCTCGAGGACATGGTAGCCGTTCATCTCAAGGATCTCCCGCACCACCTCGCGGACGCGCGGGGCGTCCTCGACGAGAAGAATGGTCTCCGTGCGCACGGGCGGCGTCTCGGAGACGAGGGCGGGCTCGGATGGCGTCGCGGCATGGGCCGGCTCGGGCCTGAGCGGCGCCGGCTCGACGCGAGCCGCCGGTCTCAAAGGTACGGCGGCGGTGGGCGTCGGCGCGCCAAGCCTCGGCGGCGCGGACGGCAGGGCCGCTGGCGTGGAGCGGAGCGGCGGCCCGGGGATGGCCGGCGTCTCCTCCTGGGGCAGGTAGATCCGGAACGTCGTCCCGCGCCCCACCCCAGTTTCCACGGTCACGGACCCGCCGCTCTGCTCCACG
>DASYQB010000043.1:0-11754 GCA_036005985.1 Candidatus Methylomirabilota bacterium
TTCGCCGACCAGTCGAAGTCGTTCGGGTAGACGACCTTGGTGATGTCCTTGGGCAGCCCTTCCGGCACAGGCAGACCCGCCACGGCGACCGCCGCGAAATACTTCGCGTAGAGCGCCATCGCCTCCTCGCTCGCCGCCCAGTCGAGGAACTGCTTGGCCGCGGGATTCTTGGCGCCCTTCTTGGTGAGGGCGTTCGCCTCCATTTCGTAGCCCGAGCCCTCCTTGGGCAAGACCATCTCGACGGGGCTGCCCTTCTTCTTCATCTCGAGAGCGACGTACTCGAACGACACGCCGATGGCGCGCTCGCCCGCCGCCGCGTCCTTGCACGGCTTGGAGCCGGACTTGGTGTACTCCGCGATGTTCTTGTCGAGGGCGTCGAGGTACTTCCACCCTTCCGCCTCGCCCATGCGCTGGAGGATGGACGCCACCGACAGGTAGCCGGTGCCCGAGGACGCCGGGTTGGGCATCACCACCTGCCCCTTGTAGACGGGCTTGGTCAGATCCGCCCAGGACGCGGGCATGGGCAGGTTGTTCTTCTTGGCCACCTCGGTGTTGACGCAGAAGGCCGACATGTAGATGTCGATGCCGACCCACGACGGCGGGTTGGCCTTGTCGCGGAAGAGGCCCTGGATCTTGTCGAGCCCCTTGGGCGCGTAGGGCTCGAGCAGCCCCGCGTTCTTGAAGATGAGCACGTTCGTCGCACCCACGCCCCAGATGGCTTCGGCCTGCATGTTGTCCTTCTCGGCCATGAAGCGGGCCGAGATGTCACCGGTGGACAGGCGGAGCATCTTGACCTCGAGGTTGGGCAGGGTCTTGTTGAGCGACTTCATGTAGTCGGCGATCTGCTCGTTCTCGATGGCCGTGTACACCACGACCGTCTGCTTCTGGGCGAGAGCGGGCGCCGTGAGGATCGCCACCGCGCAGAGCACCAAGCCGGCGGTGCGGAGCATCCGTGTCAGCATGAGAGCCTCCGGAGTGTGGAACAGGTTATTGGGCCATGAAGCCGCCGTCGACGATCATCTCGGCCCCCGTCATGAAGGACGATTCCTCCGACGCGAGAAAGAGCGCGGCGTAGGCGATGTCCCGGGGCTGGCCGATGCGTCCCAGCGGAATGCCCGAATTGAACTCGGCTCTGAGCTCGGGCGTGAGATACGGCGCCTGCAGCGGGGTCTCCACGATCCCCGGATGGATGATGTTCGAGCGGATCCGGTCCTTGGCGAACTGGATGGCCAGCGACTTGTTGAGGGCGATGAGGGCGCCCTTGGCCGCGGTGTACGCGTCCTGGGCGCGGGTGAAGCCGGCCAGCGCCGACACGGAGCCCACGAGGACGATGGAGCCGCCGCCCGCCTTCTGGAGATGCGGAATGCCGTGCTTGGTGACCCAGAACACGCTCTTCAGATTGATGGCGATGACCCGATCCCACTGCACGCCGTCCGTCTCGAGCACGGAGCGGTCCTTGTCCTTCCAGAGCACGCCCGCGTTGTTGTAGAGAACGTGGAGGGCTCCGAAGCGTCGGGCGCCCTCCTCGACCATGCGCTTGACGTCCTCCTCGACGGCCACGTCGCCCACCGCGGCGAGCGCCTGGCCACCCGCCCTCTCGACGAGGGCCACCGTCTCTTCCGCCGCCTTCTTGTTGATGTCGCAGACGACGAGCCGGGCGCCTTCCTCGGCGAACAGCACCGCCGCCTCGCGTCCCATCCCCATGCCCGCGCCCGTGATGAGCGCGACCTTGTCCTTGAGCCTTGTCCCCATACGCTGTCGTTGCTCTCTTTCCTCCCCCTCACCCCACCCTCTCCCCTCCGGGGGCGAGGGATGCCTGGCCCCTCTCCCCTGAGGGGAGAGGGCAGGGTGAGGGGTCCTAGGGCAGTAGCTAGACTCGCTCGAAGAGCCGCATCAGCTCCCAGTCCGTCACGGATTGATCGAAGGCCTGCTGCTCGAGGTGGCCGTGGCGGAGATAGTGCTTCACCACGGTGTCCCCGAACGCCTCCCGCGCAACCTTGGAGCGCTCGAGCTCGCCGATGGCCTCCCGGAGGGTCTTGGGCACCTGGGCGAGCGTGGGATCCTCGTAGGCATTGCCGTCATAGCGCTTGGGCGGCTTGAGCTTCTTGTCCACGCCGTGGAGTCCCGCGGCGATGGTGGCCGCGAAGGCGAGGTAGGGATTCGCGTCGGCGCCCGGAATGCGGTTCTCCACGCGGAAGCCGCTGCCCTCGCCGCAGAGCCGGAAGCCGCAGGTGCGGTTGTCCCAGCCGCAGGCGATACGGGTGGGGGCGAAGGAGCCGGCCTGATAGCGCTTGTAGGCGTTGACGGTGGGCGCGTAGAAGTAGGCGAACTCGCGCGCCATGGCCATCTGCCCGGCCAGCCACTGCTGAAAGAGTGGCGTGCCCTCCCGGTCGCGGGAGGCGAAGAGGTTCTTCTTGCCCGCGCGGTCCCACACCGACGAGTGGAGGTGGAAGGACGAGCCGGCTGCTCCCATGTCGTACTTCGCCATGAAGGTGACGGAGGAGCCCTGCTGCCACGCGATCTCCTTCACCCCGTGCTTGTAGAGCACGTGGCGGTCGGCCATCTCGAGGGCGGGCGCATAGCGGAGATTGATCTCCTCCTGTCCCTTGCCCCACTCGCCCTTGGAGAACTCCACGGGCACGCGGGCGTCCTCCATGTGATTGCGGATGGCGCGCACCAGCGGCTCTTCCTTGGAGGTCTGGAGGATGTGGTAGTCCTCGAGGTAGTTGGACACCGGCGTGAGCTGCTGGTAGCGCTTGGCCCGCGCCACGTCGAAGGACTCACGGAAGAGGTAGAGCTCGAGCTCCGAGGCGGTCTTGACCTGCCAGCCGCGCTGGCGCGCCCGCTCGAGCTGGCGCTTGAGCACCCAGCGCGGCGCTTCCTCGATGGGCTTCCCCTCCTCGGTGAACACGTCGCAGAAGACGAGCGCCGTCTTGGGCAGCCACGGAATCGGCCGCCACGTCGACAAGTCTGGCACCATCTTCATGTCGCCGTAGCCACGTTCCCATGACGTGAGGGTGAAGCCGGGCAAGGGCTCCATCTCCATGTCCACGGTGAAGAGGTAGATGCAGGCGTGCACGCCGTCCACGAGCACGTGGTCGAGGAAGTAGCGGCCGACCACCCGCTTGCCCATGAGCCGTCCCATCCCGTCGGGGAACACGGTGAGCACGGTGTCGATCTCGCCCGAGCGGATGAGCGCCTCGAGGGCTTGGGGATCGACCGGCTCGGGCACTGACGAGCTCCTCTCGTGGACGGGCGTGGATCGGCGGCGAGGCTGACGAATCTTAGCGGGGAACCCGGCCCGAGGCAATAGCGGGCCGTGACCGACGGCTACTGTATCGCGACGGGAACGGGCGGAACGAGGAGGATGAGCAGGACGAGGCAGAGGAAACCGATGGCATAGCGTCCGGGCGAGAGCGGCGAGACGTCGTCGAGCGGGGGCTGATGCTGGAAGCCCATCACGAAGAAGAGGAGAAAGGCCCACACGAACCAGTTGGCCGCGCCGGTGATGGTGCCGAGGGCGAGGAGACCCACGAAGGTAGCGATGGAGACCTGGCGGTGGCGCGCTCCGAAGAGGGCGTAGGCGATACGGCCTCCGTCGAGCTGACCCACGGGAATCAGGTTGAGGGCGGTGACGAAGAGGCCGACCCACGCCGCGAGCGCCACCGGGTGCACGAACACGTCGTGGCCCGGGGGGAGATGCCCAAAAGCGAGCCAGGTCATGAAGCGCATGAGGAGGGAATCGCCGAACACCACGCTGCCTCCCGCGGGCAGCGCCGCCACCTTGGACCATCCCAGGCCGATCCACAGCGCGGGGAGAGCGATCACGAGCCCGGCCAGAGGCCCGGCGGCCGCGATGTCAAACAGCGAGTTCCGGTCGCGGGCGGGCGAGCGCATGCGGATGATGGCGCCCAGGGTCCCGAAGAGAAACGGGGGAGGCGCGGGGATGAAGTACGGCAGGCTCACCGAGGCGCCGTAGGCCCGCGCCGTGAAGTAGTGGCCGAACTCGTGGGTGCCAAGGATGGCGAGCAGGGTGAAGGCGAAGGGCACGCCGTCGAGGATGCGCCGGGGATCGGTGAGCGGATTGAAGGCGAAGAAGGCGCCTGATCCGGCGATGATGGTCGACAGCACGGTCAAGACGAACAGGATGATATTCGTCCGCGGCCTCGACGGCACGTGCACGTCCACGAACGGCAGCGCGCGCACCCAGGTCATCCCCGCCCCGCCCGCCTGGAGGAACGGCGTATAGCCGAACGGCCGGAAGCGCGACACGAGCTCGGGAAGAGCCGAGGAGGGCGGGAGGAGGAGGCGGCCGCCGAAGCCGACCGCGTGGCCCTCGGCACGTACCTGCTCTACGGTGAGGACGCCTCCGAGCTGCGGGGCGAGCTCGGCGATGGCGAAGCCGGGAGAGTCTGACGCCTCGACGGGGCGGCGGCGGAAGGGCCAGAAGCGCATGAACTCACCTTACCACGAGGCGAGAGAGGCCACGGCGCGGCGGGCCGCCTCGAGCCCGCCCTCCAGGTACACGACGGCGAGCACCGCCTCCAAAGCCGTGGCGAGGAGCGACTCCTTGGCGTGCCCGCCCATCTGGGCCTCGCCGCGCCCGAGCCGGAGCAGAGGGCCGAGATCGATTGATCCGGCCCAGAAGGCGAGGTTCGCTCCCGAGACCAGCTCCGCCCGCCGGGGAGTGAGCAGACCCTCCGGCTCGTTCGGATAGGCGCGCCAGACGTGCTCGGCGACCACGAGGGCGAGAACGGCGTCGCCCAGAAAGGCCAGCGCGCCGTTGTCGCGCTCGCCAGGATGCTCGTTGGCGTAGGAGCTGTGGGTGAGGGCCTGCCGGACGAGCGCGTGGTCGCGAAAGGAGTGGCGGAGTCGTTGACCCAGCCGGTGCAGTTGGTCGGGGTCCGGCGTCACCTACGCCCGGAACTTGCGGAAGGCCAGCGTCGCGTTGGTGCCGCCGAAGCCGAACGCGTTGCTGAGGGCGACCTCGATCTCCTTCTTCCGGGCCTGGTTCGGGACGTAGTCGAGGTCGCAGTCGGGGTCGGGCTTTTCGTAGTTGATGGTGGGCGGGAGTATGCCGTGGTACAGGGCAAAGGCGGTGGCGATGGCTTCGATGCCCCCCGCCGCCCCCAGGAGATGCCCGGTCATCGACTTGGTGGAAGACACGGCGAGCTTCCGCGCGTGCTCGCCGAAGACGCGCTTGATGGCGAGGGTCTCGAACTTGTCGTTGTAGGGCGTCGACGTCCCGTGAGCATTGATGTAGCCCACGGCCGACGGCTCGAGCCCGCCGTCGTGGAGCGCGGCGGCCATGGAGCGGGCGGCCCCGTCACCCTCCGGATCGGGCGCCGTCATGTGATGGGCGTCGCCCGTCATGCCGTAGCCCGCCATCTCCGCGTAGATGCGCGCGTCGCGACGGCGGGCGTGCTCGAGCGACTCCAGCACGACGAGTCCCCCGCCCTCACCGCACACGAAGCCGTCACGCTCCGCGTCGAAGGGACGCGAGGCGCGGGTGGGCTCGTCGTTGCGGGTGGACATGGCCTTCATCTGGCAAAAGCCCGCGATGGTGAGGGGAATGATGATCGCTTCGGAGCCCCCGGCGATCATGATGTCGGCATCGCCGCGCTCGATGATCTTGGTCGCGTCGCCGATGGCATGGTTGCCCGTGGCGCAGGCGGTGACCACGGATGAGTTCGGCCCCTTGGCCCCCAGGCGCATCGAGATCACTCCCGAGGCCATGTTGACGATGAGCATGGGGATGAAGAAGGGGGAGACGCGGTCCGGTCCCTTGGTCCGGAGCACCTCGTAGTTGCCGAGGAGTGTCTCGAGACCACCGATGCCCGATCCCACGAGGACCCCGAAGCGGGTGGGGTCCACGCTGTCCGTCTTGAGGGCGGCGTCCTCCACGGCCATGGCGGCGCAGGCCACCGCGTACTTGAGGAAGGGATCGTACTTTCGGTCGTCCTTCTTGTCGAGGTACTTGAGGGGGTCGAATCCCTTCAGCTCGCCGGCAATGCGTGTCGGAAAGTCCTTCGCGTCGAAGCGGGTGATGGGCCCGATGCCCGAGCGACCTTCGAGAAGACCGGCCCAGAACTCTTCGGCGGTATTCCCCAGGGGTGTCACCGCGCCTACCCCGGTGATGACGACGCGATGCTTGTCCATGGCCATAAACGGGATCGACGGACCCGCTACTGGTTCTCCTTGATATAGCTGATGGCGTCACCCACCGTGGTGATCTTCTCTGCGTCCTCGTCGGGAATTTCGAGATCGAACTCTTCCTCGAAGGCCATGACCAACTCGACGGTGTCGAGCGAGTCGGCGCCCAGATCCTCGATGAACTTCGCGTTGGGATTGACGTCGTCCTCCTCGACTCCGAGCTGCTCGACGATGATCTCTTTCACCCGCTCCTCGACCGGCTTTGCCATGAACACCCCCCCCCCGCTTCCGCGTGAATTGAGCTCACTCCACCGATGCCGGCGGCCCCTCGGGCCGCTTGCTACATGTACAGGCCGCCGTTGACGTGTATCGTCTGCCCCGTGATATAGGCGGCGCCGTCACCGGCCAGGAATCGTACCACCTCCGCCACCTCCCGCGCCGCGCCGATGCGCTTGAGCGGCACCTGCTGGAGCAATGCCTCCCGCGCTTCGCCCGGGATCGCCGCCGTCATGTCCGTCTCGATCAATCCCGGCGCCACCGCGTTCACCAGGATGTTCCAGTGCGCGAGCTCGCGGGCGGCCGCCTTGGTGAGACCGATCACGCCCGCCTTGGCCGCCGAATAGTTGACCTGGCCGGGATTGCCCATGGCTCCCGCGGTGGAGGTGATGTTGATGATGCGCCCGCTCTTCTGCCGCATCATGGACTTGGCGGCGGCCCTGGTCATCAGGAACACGCCGCGGAGATTCGTGTCCATGACCGTGTCCCAGTCGTCGTCCTTCATGCGCACGAGGAGCTGGTCGCGCGTGAAGCCCGCATTGTTGACCAGCACGTCGATGCGCCCGAAACGTTCCTTGGTCGCCTCCAGCAGTCGATCGCAGTCCTCACGCTTCGATTGATCGGCGGCGATGGCCAGGGTGACCGCGCCCGCCGCCTCGATTTCCTTGAGGGCAGAGTCGAGCCGGGCCGCGTCGCGGCCAGAGACTACCACGGAGGCGCCGTCCTCCGCCAGCGCGCGGGCGATGGCCAGACCAATCCCGCGCGTGCCGCCGGTGACGATGGCGATGCGGCCCGCCAGCGCCTTGCTCTCGGTCACGCCGCGGGGCCCCCGGTGAGGGCTGCCGCCGCCTTGTGCAGCGATTCGGGATCCTCCACGGCGTGTCCGCGCGCTCCCTCGATGGTGCGCTTGAGCAATCCCGTGAGCACGCGGCCCGGCCCTACCTCGAGCCAGGCCGTGGCGCCTTCGCGGGCGAGGGTGTGCAGGCATTCCGTCCAGCGCACGGGACTCGCCACCTGGCGGACGAGGAACGGCCTGACGTCGTCCGCGGTGGTGGTCAGGCCCGCGTCAACGTTGCGCGCCACGGGCACCCGCGGCGGCTTCGGCGTCACCTGCTCCAGCTCGGCGGCAAGCCGGTCGGCCGCGGGCTTCATGAGCGCTGAATGAAAGGGCGCGCTCACGGGCAGGAGCACGCTCTTCTTTCCCCCGAGGGCGGCGGCGGCCTGCACCGCGCGCTCCACGGCGGCCCGATGGCCCGCGATCACGATCTGGCCGGGCGAGTTGATATTGGCGACATTGACCACTTCGCCCTGGGCGGCCTCGGCGCAGGCCTGCTCGGCCGCGGCGAGATCGAGACCCATGAGGGCCGCCATGGCTCCCGTGCCCACGGGCACCGCTTCCTGCATGAACTCGCCCCGCTTGCGCACGAGCCGGATGGCGTCGACGAAGCCGAGGGCTCCCGTCACCACGAGGGCGGAGTACTCACCCAGGCTGTGTCCCGCGCAGAGGTCGGGGCTGATCCCACGCTCCGAGAGCACGGCGGCCGCCGCTACACTCGCGGTCAGGATAGCCGGCTGGGTGTTCGCGGTCAGGGCGAGATCGGCCTCCGGCCCCTCGAAGCACAGGCGCGATAGCGAAAATCCCAGTGCCTCGTCGGCCTTCCGCCACACCGCGGTGGCCGCCGGCGACTCCTCGGCGAAAGCCCGGCCCATGCCCACCGTTTGCGAGCCCTGTCCGGGAAAGAGAAAGGCGATCTTCATGAGCCTACCAGCGCATGAGGGCCGCGCCCCACGTGAAGCCGCCGCCAAAGGCCGCCATGAGCACGAGATCCCCCGTCTTGAGGCGCCCGTTGGTCCACGCTTCCTCGAGGGCCACGTAGACGGAGGCCGCGCCCGTGTTGCCGTAGCGGTCCACGTTCACGATCACGCGCTCCATGGGAAGCTTGAGCCGCTTCACCGCCGCCTCGATGATGCGGAGATTGGCCTGGTGAGGGACGAAGAGGGCGAGGTCGTCGGCGGTGAAGCCGTTGCGGGCGAGGATGCGCTCCGCGCAGTCCCCGAACATGCGCACGGCGACTTTGAAGACCTCGTTGCCCTTCATCTTGCAGTAATGCATCCCCTTGTCCACCGTCTCGTGGGTCGCGGGGTGGCGCGAGCCTCCCCCGGGCTGGATGAGCAGCTCGCCGTAGCGCCCGTCCGAGTAGAGATCGGTGTCGATGATGCCGGAGCCTCCCTCGGTGGCCCGCAGCACCGCCGCCCCCGCCGCATCGGCGAGGAGGATGCAGGTGCCGCGGTCCGTGTAGTCCGTGATGCGCGAGAGGCTCTCCGCGCCGATGCAGAGCACGGTCTTGTACTTGCCGCTTTCCACGTACTGCGAGCCGACGGACAGGCTGTAGATGGATCCCGAGCAGGCGGCATACACGTCCATGGAGCCCGCGTTGCGGCACCCGAGCTGATGCTGGACGACATTGGCGGTGGTGGGGAAAGCCATGTCGCCGGTGGTCGTGCCCACCACGATGAGATCGATCTCCCCCGCCTCGACCTCCGCCCGCTCCAGGGCCTGCTGGGCCGCCCGGATGGCGAGGTCCGAGGTCGCCTCGCTCTCGTCGACCACGTGGCGCTCGCGGATGCCCGTGCGCTGGACGATCCATTCGCTCGAGGTCTCGACCATCCGCTCGAGATCCTCGTTGGTG
Source organism: Candidatus Methylomirabilota bacterium (assembly GCA_036005985.1). Lineage (GTDB taxonomy): Bacteria > Methylomirabilota > Methylomirabilia > Rokubacteriales > CSP1-6 > AR37. The sequence goes on from DASYQB010000043.1 coordinate 9,120, forward strand.
AGAATGCGCTTCGGAGCATAGGCACCGACGCCGATGATCTGAGCCTTGGTCATTCCCGGCCTCCCTCGCGTCCCTCGGCCAGCTCCAGCTCGGCGTCGAGGGCAGTGGTGATGTGCTCGTTGACCCCGCTCTTCACCCACTCGGCGGCTACCCGCACGGCGTTCTTGATGGCCTTCACCGGCGACGCTCCATGACAGATGATGGAGGCCCCGCTGATCCCGAGGAGGGGGGCCCCCCCCATCTCCGTATAATCCACCCGCCGCTTCATGCGCTTGAACGCGCGCTGCGACAGGGCGGCTCCCGCCAGCGAGAGGACATCGCGGCCGACCTCCTGGCGGATCATCTCCGTGAGCATCTCGGCGAGGCTCTCCGAGACCTTGAGGCACACGTTGCCCGTGAACCCGTCCGTGACCACCACGTCGCAGCGGCCGTTGTAGATGTCGCGCCCCTCGATGTTGCCGATGAAGTTGATCGACGAGTGACGGAGCTTCTCGAAGGTCTCCTTGGTCAGCTCGTTGCCCTTGCCCTCTTCCTCGCCCACGGAGAGGAGGCCCACCCGCGGATTGTCCTTGCCCACGATGTCGCGCGAATAGACGTGGCCCATGATGGCGAACTGGAACAGGTGACGCGGCTTGGGATCGACGTTGGCTCCCGCGTCTATGAGAATGGTGTAGCCGGAGAGGCTGGGCAGCGCGGCGGCGATGGCGGGACGGTCCACGCCCGGGAGAAGGCCCATCACGTACATGCCGATGGCCATGGCCGCCCCGGTGTTCCCGGCGGAGACGAGGGCCTGGCACTCGCCTTCCTTGCAGAGCTCGGCGGCCACGCGAAGAGACGAATCGCGCTTGCGGCGGAGGGCGTGAGAGGCCGGCTCGGCCATGCCCACGACCTGGCTGGCATGGCGCACGCTCAGGGGCAGGTCCTGCGCCTTGAGGCGAACGATCTCGCGCTCGACGGCTGCGCGGTCGCCCACCAGCACCGAGGAGAGTCCGAACTCGCGGGCCGCCGTGACGGCACCTTCGACGACGACGGCGGGGCCGAAGTCCCCGCCCATGGCGTCCACCGCGATCTTCATCGGTCGCGGATCCGGCACCCCGCGCTACTCGCCCTCGATGGAGAGAACTTCCCGCCCCTTGTAGAACCCGCACTTGGGGCAGATCTGGTGCGGCATCTTCACTTCGCGGCACTGCGGGCAGACCGAGCGCGTGGGCGCGGACATCTTGTAGTGCGTCCGGCGCTTGCGCCCGCGCGTTTTCGAATGGCGTCGCTTTGGCAGCGGCATGGTGTGGTGGCTCCTTCGCCAGGCGTCAAGGCCCGGCCCTGCGGTTTATTTGGACAGCCGGTCGGCCAGGCCTTTGAGAGGTGACCAGCGTGGATCCGGAGCAGGCGCGCAGCCACACGGCGCGGCATTGCGGCTCGCCCCACAGCTCGGACAGAGACCCCGGCACGCTTCGCTGCATAGCGGCTTCATGGGCAGACCCAGCGTGGTCTCGGTCTCGAGGAGCACATTGAGATCGACCTGGTCATGATCGTAGACGTCGGTTTCGAGGTCATCCGCACCCAGCTCTCGCTCCTCTCCCCTTCCCGGGACCGGCACGAGACGCGTGTCCACCGTTGCGTCCACCGTCGCGTCATAGGACTCGAGGCAGCGCGAGCACACCTGCGGCACTCGGGACCGCAGCCGGCCGCTAATGAAGACGACGTCCCCGTCCTTCTCGACCGCCAGCTCGAGGTCCTCGAGCCGCCACGTACGGTCCTGGAACGGCTCGGGGAAGGCCTCGGGGCCTTCGAATCTGAGCCCTTCTTCCGGTATTTCTGAGACCCTGATCACCATCACTCGACTCTCGCTAACCCTCGACAGAATTGGTGGATTTCGCTGAAACCGAGCCAGTGTACGGGCCGCTCTCCCCGATTGTCAACTTGAAAGGCCCCAACTGACCGTCAGCGCGGGCGGGCACCCGCGAGGATTCGATGCTCGCCCGGCTTACCCTCTATACTACCCGGGCTGTGCACACTATCTACCTCGGCGACAACCTGGAGGTCCTTCGCCGCCACGTGCCGGACGGCGCGGCTGCCCTCATCTACATCGATCCGCCCTTCAACACGGGCCGGGCTCAGGCGCGCACGCGCATCAAGACCGTACGCAGCGTCTCCGGTGACCGCGTGGGTTTCAAGGGACAGCGCTACGCCACGGTCAAGATGGGCTCGCGCGCCTACCCCGACCGCTTCGACAACTACCTGGACTTCCTCGAACCGAGGCTGCGCGAGGCCTACCGGGTCCTCGCCTCCGACGGCACGCTCTACTTCCACATCGACTACCGCGAGGTGCACTACTGCAAGGTCCTTCTCGACGGCATCTTCGGCCGCGACTCGTTTCTCAACGAGATCATCTGGGCCTACGACTACGGCGGTCGGCCCACGCGCCGGTGGCCCCCCAAGCACGACAACATCCTCGTCTATGTGAAGGATCCTTCGCGCTACATCTTCGACACCAAGGCGGTGGAACGCATTCCCTACATGGCGCCGGGACTGGTGGGGCCGGAGAAGGCAGCGCGAGGCAAGCTGCCCACCGATACGTGGTGGCACACCATCGTGCCCACGCAAGGGCGCGAGCGCACCGGGTACCCGACCCAGA
>DASYQB010000044.1:0-2619 GCA_036005985.1 Candidatus Methylomirabilota bacterium
GGCAGTCACGGGTTGCCGTCGTGGCTTCATCTCGTCCGGGAGGCGGGGGCCGCGGATCGCCTCGGGCCGATCGATCTGCAGGAAGCCTACGAGGACGCTGTCCGCCTCGCCATGCAGGACCAGGTCGAGGCGGGGGTCGACGTCATCTCGGACGGCGAGATGCGCCGGGTGACCTTCATTCGTGGCTTCTACGACCGGCTGGAAGGCATCCGCCCGCTTCCCATACCTCGGCGGCTGGGTGCGCCCAACTACGACAGTCACTGCCCGTACGAGGTGGTGGACCGGGTGACGGCGCCCCACGGGCTCGGCATCGTGGAAGAGTTCCGCTTTGCCCGTCCCCGGGCCGATCGGCCGATGCGCGTGGCCGTGCCGGGGCCGCTGACTCTCCTCATCCCGCTCCGTCGCGGCGGGCCCTATGCTTCCGAGGACAGCCTGATCGCGGATCTCATCGCCCTCGTCAAGGCGGAGATCGAGGCGCTCGAAGCGGCGGGCTGTGACTTCATCCAGATCGACGAGCCGAACTACGTCATGACCGCGGGGAAGCATCGCGTCCTCAAGGGTGAGGCGGGGCCCATGGTGGCGGCGCTCAACGCGACCCTGGACGGTGTCAAGGCCAAGATCGCCCTCCACGTCTGCTTCGGCAATGCGCACAACAACTCCTTCTCGAGCCCCCGGCGCTACCGGGCGCTCTATCCGCGCCTGCTCGATGCCCACGTGAGCCAGTTCGTCTTCGAGTACGCCAACCGGGAGATGAGCGAGATCGAGCTGTGGAGCGAATTCCCGACGGACAAGGAGGTGGCGGTAGGTGTGGTCGACGTGAAGGCCTTCCACGTGGAGACGCCCGAGGAGATCGCCGCCCGCGTACGCCTGGCCCTCCGGCACATCGCCGCCCCCCGCCTGTGGCTCGTTCCCGATTGCGGGCTCTGGGAGACGCCGCGCTGGGTCGGGGTGGCCAAGCTCCGCTCCATGGTCGAAGCGGCTCGCCTCATCCGCGGGGAGCTGGGGGTCACGTGACGAGCCCCTCCCGCATAAGCCGCGCGCGCATCCTCGAGCAGCTGAAACTGGCCTCCCGGAAGGGGGACCGCGCCGCCCTGATGCTGGCCACCGACCAGATGAAGACCCTCGCCTATTCGCCTCGCTACTGGGACAAGTACCTCGAGCTCCTGAGCAATCCGCTCGCCCGCCTCGTTGATCTCATGGTGATCAAGCAGGGAGACAAGATCGCCCATCAGAAGGGCTGGACTCGCCCCAAGCGGGAGCGATCGTCCAAGACGAAAGCCAAGGTAGCCAAGGGGAACGGGCGGGCTCGTCGCAAGCGCTCGACGCCTCCCTCCGCCCAAGGCTCGCTTTTTCCCGACCTGCCTTCCTGAGCCCGCCCGCTCGCCTCCCGCGGGGTAGATCCTCGTGGTAGAGTACCCCCGTAGGGTATAGATATGATAACCCGGGGCGCACGAATCGCAGTCCTGCTGAGCGTGGCCGTGGCGGCGGGAGCGGCCATGGCCGTCTTTCCGCCCATTCCCCAGGATCCCGCCTATCACCGCTTCGCGGATGTCCGGCCTGTGGGGGGCGTGGCAAACGCGTGGAACGTGCTCTCCAACCTGGCCTTTCTCCTGGTCGGGCTCTGGGGATTGGCGCGCGTGGCCAGGGCACCCAGCGGACCGGGGACCGCCTTCATCGACGCGCGCGAGCGCTGGCCTTACGCTTTGTTCTTCGCAGGGGTGGCATTGACCGGGATCGGCTCGGCCTACTATCACTGGGCGCCCGACACCCCGCGGCTTTTCTGGGATCGGCTGCCCATGACCGTCGGGTTCATGGCCCTTCTCGCCGCGATCGTGGCCGAGCGGGTGAGCGTCACCGCCGGCCTCGTCGCGCTGGGCCCCCTCGTCGCGGCCGGAGTAGGCAGCATCATCTACTGGCGCGCGGGCGAGCTCCGGGGCGCCGGCGATCTCCGGCCCTATGCCCTCGTTCAGTTTCTTCCCGCGCTCCTGATACTGCTCATGCTGTGGCTGTGTCCGCCGCGCTACACTGGCGGTGGCTTTCTCCTTGGCGTGCTCGGTATCTATGGCGCGGGCAAGGTCTTCGAAGCCCTGGACGGGCCGATCTTCTCCCTGGGTTCTCTGCTGAGCGGACATACGCTCAAGCATCTGACGGTGGCTCTCGCCGCCTGGTGGGTGGTGAAGGCGCTCGACACCAGGCGGGCGATGACCACGGAGGAAACGACGTGATCGACGACGAGACGCGAGGCAAGGCTCTCGGCCGCCTCCGGCGAATCGAGGGGCAGGTGCAGGGGATACAGCGCATGGTCGAGGAAGACAAGTACTGTGTGGATATTCTCCTGCAGCTGACCGCGGTGCAGGGAGCCGTCGAGCAGGTCCAGCGGCTCCTTCTCGGGCGTCACATCGAGTCCTGTGTCGCGGACGCCGTTCGCTCGGGGAGCACCCGGGACCGCCAGAAGAAGATGGACGAGCTCCTCGAGGTCTTCTCGCGTTTTGGAGGTCGCTGAGCCATGGCCACGGCCACCGAGCGTACCCGCCTGGAGTTTCCCGTCAAGGGCATGCACTGTGCGGCGTGCGTCGCCAAGGTGGAGCGCGCCCTGCGCGGCGTGGAAGGTGTGGCCGA
>DASYQB010000045.1:0-12472 GCA_036005985.1 Candidatus Methylomirabilota bacterium
CGCGTCCGCTCACCGAGAAGGACCGCAGGCCCGTGCGTCCATGACGGCCCTGCGAGGCGAACCAGGCGGCTCCGTTTTCGAGAATGTCGCGCACCCAGTGCAGCGTCTCCATGTTGTGCTCGAGGGTTGGCCGGCCGAACAGGCCCACCTGTGCGACGTAGGGCGGGCGCAGGCGCGGCATGCCACGCTTGCCCTCGATGGATTCGATCATCGCCGATTCCTCGCCGCAGATGTACGCGCCCGCCCCGCGGCGCAGGTGGATGAGGGGGAGCGCGCATGGCGGGTCCGCCCGGAGCTCGGCCAGCTCCCGTTCCAGGAGGGAGCGGCAGCCGTGGTATTCATCGCGGAGGTAGATGTAGATCTCGTCGATGCCCACCGCCCACGCCGCGATCAGTGCCCCCTCCACGAAGCGGTGCGGATCGCGCTCGAGATACCAGCGGTCCTTGAACGTGCCCGGCTCGCCCTCGTCGATATTGATCGCCATCAGGCGCGGCGCCGCCTCCCCCGCCACGGATCGCCACTTGCGCCCGGCGGGAAAGCCCGCGCCGCCCAGCCCACGCAGGCCGGACTCCTCCATCGCCGCCATGACGTCCTCGCGCTTTCTCCTGCCGTCGATACACGAGGCGGCGAGGGCATAGCCGCCTCCGACCCGATAGGTCGCGTAGTCGACGTGAGGAGGGCTCACGATCTCCAGGTGCGGGTGTCCCCCGCCCGACCCCGGCGTAGGGTGCGTCACCGCCTTAGCCGTCACCAGATCGGCCACCCCTTCGGCGGTGGCCCACGGCAAGGGGTTCTGGCCGATGACGGCGGCGGGGGCCGTCTCGCAGCGTCCGATACAAGGGGCAGGCAGCACGCGTACGTCCGTGCCGAGGATTCCCGGGAGCGTCTGGAGAAGCCGGGAGGCGCCGGCCATCTCACAGGTGATGGAGCTGCACACCCGCACCGTGATCGCCGGCGGGACCGCCTCGCCTTCCTTGACCACGTCGAAGTGATGGTAGAACGTCGCGACCTCATAAACTTCCGCCATGGCGAGGTTCATCTCGTCGGCCAGGGCGACCAGATGGGCGGCGGAGAGGTGCCCGTAGCGGTCCTGGATGCGGTGGAGGTATTCGATGAGGAGGTCGCGCCGGCGCGGCGAGCCCTCGAGAAGGGCACGCACTTCGTCCCGGGCCCTCGGGTCGACCCGTCGCCCTTTCGGCGTCCCCCGGACTCCCTTGCGTCTTGGGGGCGGCCGTTTTTCCGAAGGCGCTGAAGATGCGCGGTCGTTCATAAGCCCATTCTAGCGCCTGGGCAGCGACAACTACCTGAACGAGATTGGGCGACGCAGGCTTCACGATCAGTGCCGTCCATTCATATCCTCCCTGCGCAGGTTGCCTTCCGTGCCCGTGCGCCATCCTTCCAGACGTCCAGACACCTCGTGCTACGATTCCGGGAACCATGGATTTGGCCAGCCATTCCGTCTTCGACGCGGGGCCGCCCGGCGGCCGCTCCGGCTTGCGGCGCTGGACGTGAGCACCTCCACTCCCGCCGGCCGCGTCGCCGAGGTCTTCTACTCCATCCAGGGGGAAGGCGTGACGGCCGGCCTCCCCGCGGTCTTCGTGCGCCTCCAGGGCTGCACCGTCGGCTGTTCCTGGTGCGACACCAAGTATTCGTGGGCCGAAGACGCCGGACGGCTGGTAAGCCTCGAAGCCCTCGTCGAGGAAGCCTCCGCTTTCCCGTGCCGTCGTCTCGTCCTCACGGGCGGAGAGCCACTCGAGTCGCCTCTCTTCGTACCCCTTCTCCGGGCCCTCGGCGGCGCGAGCTTCGCCATCGAGGTGGAGACGTCGGGCACGCAGCCTCCCCCTGTCGGCGTCGATCGCGCCCTACAGTGGAACGTCTCTCTCAAGCTGGCGGGCTCGGGGGTGGTCGAGACCACGCGCATTCGCCCCGACGCCATTCGCGGCTTTCTCTCGCGCGAGGCGTGGTGGAAGTTCGTGGTCACCGACGAAGGCGAAGTGACGGAGGTGCTGGAGCTTGCCGAGCGGTTCGCCCTGCCCCGCGGGCGCATCCTTCTCCAGCCGGAGGCGGTGCGCCGCGAGGAGCTGATCGAGCGGTCACCCTGGGTCGTCGAGGCGTGCAAGCGTCACGGCTTCCGCTTCTCGCCGCGCCTGCACATTCTCCTCTGGGGCGCCCGGCGGGGCGTGTAATGGCGCGGCGGGCCGTCGTCCTTCTCTCCGGCGGTCTCGACTCCGCCACCGCCCTCGCCGTGGCGCGCGCCGAGGAATACGAGTGCTTCGCGCTGTCCTTCGACTACGGGCAGCGTCATGCGCGCGAGCTCGAGTCCGCCGTGAAGGTTGCCGCCGCGCTGGGCGTCCGCCGACACCTGACTCTGCGCCTCGATCTCCGCGCCATCGGAGGCTCGGCCCTCACCGACGACCTCTCCGTACCCAAGGGACGGAGCGACACGGCGATCGGCGAAGGCATTCCCGTCACCTATGTCCCCGCGCGCAACACCATCTTTCTCTCTCACGCCCTTGCGTGGGCCGAGGTGCTAGGGGCCGAGGACATCTTCATCGGCGTCAATGCTCTCGACTACTCTGGCTACCCCGATTGCCGGCCGGAGTTCATCGAGGCGTTCGAGCGCCTGGCGAATCTGGCCACGCAGGCCGGCGTCGAGGGACGCCGCCGCTTCCGCGTCCACGCGCCTCTCATCACCCTGACCAAGGCACAGATCGTCGCCCGCGCCTACGAGCTCGGGGTGGACCTGTCACTCACCTGGTCGTGCTACGAGCCGGAGCCCGATGGTCGCGCCTGCGGACTCTGCGACTCCTGCCTGCTCCGCAAGAAAGGCTTCGCGGAAGCTCGCCTCGCCGATCCCGTTCCAACCGCCCGCTGACTCCGGTGCGTGTCGTCCTCCTTCGCCCTCCGATCGGCTCCTCTCTATGTGGCAGAGGTGGCGAAGGCCCTCGGACTCGGCCCCACGTAGTCGGCGCGGGGGCGGATGAGCCGATTGTCCGCGTACTGCTCGAGCGCGTGGGCGCACCAGCCGGCGATCCGCCCGACCGCGAAGATGGACGTGCAGAGATCCGGGGCGATGCCGAGGGCGTCGTAGACGACGGCGGAGAAGAAGTCCACGTTGACCGGGAGCGTGGTCCGGGCCCGCATGGCCCCGTAGACGCCCTCGGCCACCTCGAACAGGCGCTCGCGGCCAGTGGCCGCGGCCATCTCCTTGGCCATGCCCCGGAGCACCCGCGCGCGGGCGTCGTCCACCTTGTAGACGCGGTGACCGAAGCCGGGCATGCGCGTCGTCGGGTTGCTCCGCTCGCGCTTGGACATGCTGGCCCGCCCCCCGATGCGTGCGTCGACGAAGGCCTCGGCCCGCGCGGGGTCCTCGATCTGATGCAGCATGGCGAGGACGTCGTCGTTCGCGCCACCATGGCGCGGTCCCTTGAGGGTGGCGATGGCGGAGACGATGGCCGCGTGGAGATCGGCCATGGTCGCCACGGCCACCCGGGCCGCGAAGGTCGACGCGTTGAACTCGTGATCGGCGTGGAGGGTGAGCACGATATCCATGGTCCGGGCGACCTCGGCTGAGGGCGCGCGGCCGTTGAGAAGGTAGAGGAAGCGGGCGGCGTGCGAGCCGTCGGAGCCCTCCGTCAGCGGGTCGTGGCCGGTGCGAATGCGCTGCCACGCGGCGACGATCTCGGGCACGAGGGTCATGAGCCGGAACGCCTTGCCCAGGTTGGCGCCGTCCTCGCTCGAGCGAGCGTCGGGATCGTGGATGGCCGCCAGTGACACGGCGGTGCGGAGGGCATCGAGAGGGTGGCAGTGGCGCGGCAGCGAGCGGAGCAGCGCGGTGATCTCCGCGGGTAGCCCGCGCGACTGATCCAGACGCGCCCGGAAGTCGGCGCGCTCGGCCGCCGTCGGCAATTCGCCGAACCAGAGCAGGCGCGTCACGTCTTCGAAGCTGGCCGCCGCAGCAAGATCGCCGATCTCGTAGCCACGGTAATAGAGTCGCCCCGCCTCGCCGTCGACCTGACAGACCGCCGATCGCGCCGCGATGACATCCTCGAGACCCGCCTTCCATGCCTGATCCATGTCCGCCCTCCTCGTGACTGGGCCAAGTGTGATTAGATTGCTGAAGGTTGATTCTAATTGATTTATATTGATTAGGCAAGATGGACCTAGACTCGACTCGTGGGGTGGGCGGCCGGCTGCTACGATAAGGACCGCGATGATGATCCTGGATGGCGAAGAGTATCTGACGGGTGAAGAGGCCGCGGCCGCGCTCGGCGTCAAGCGCGAGACCCTCTACGCTTACGTGAGCCGCGGATTCCTCAAGAGCTATCGCCAGGGCATCAAGCGCCAGCGCCTCTACCGCCAGGCCGAGGTGGCGCGCCTGATCCAGCTCGCGCCCACTTCTGAAGAACCAGCGTCCGAGCGCTCAGTCGCGCCAGAGGTGCCGCTCGCGGAGTCCTGGATCAGGGACTAGTCCAATCCAGATCTGGAGCCATCCCGTAGGTCTCCAGCGCGAGAGGCCGGGAACGTGAAACGGGAGCCCGTCAGCAGGGCCCCGGAATCGCCGAGATCAAAGGTGGAGCACCTGGCGGGCTACTGCAGTTAAGGATATAGTCCGGCCGGCGCGCGCTGCTTCCGCAAGACGTGTCACACGAGAAAACACCAGGGACGCCCTGGGCGTCCCCTGCCCGGCTCCTCCGGCTAGTCGGACAGCCCCCGGAGGAAGTCGTCGAGGATACGGGCGAAGGCTTCGGGCGCATCGAGAACCAGATGGTGGTAGACGCCCGGCATGGTGACCAGCGTGGCCTTGGGAATGGCCGCGAGCATCCGGTCGGCCAGCTCCTTCGGCATGATGGGTGACAGCTCTCCCCGCACGAGCAGGGTCGGCGCCGCGATCCTCGACAGGAGCTTCCAGCCGTCGGCGGGCTGCCTCGCCCCGTTGCACTGGGGGTCGAAGCGGTAGAGGAAGCGGCCATCACGCTCCGTGATCCCCTGGCGGCCGAGGTGCTCGAGCAGCTCGGGCGTCGCCACGGTCTCGGGGGGCAGCAACCGGAAGCTCTTGAGTGCAGAGTCGAGTGACTCGTGGCGGCGCGGGCCACGATGTCCTCGCTTGTGCATGGCCTGGAGCCGCCCCTCGGGCAACGACGGCCTGCTGTCCACCACGCAGAGCATGCGCACTCGCTCCGGATGCCAGGCCGCGAAGCTCATGGCGTTGTGCCCACCCATCGAGTGCCCGACCAGGGCCATCCGCTTCCAGCCCAGCTCATCCATCACGCCGAGCAGGTCGGAGGCGAACTGCTCGGTGCCGTAACGAGAGTCGGGCGCCCAGTCGCTCTCCCCATGTCCCCGCTGGTCGAGCGAGACGATGTGGAACCTGTCAACGAATGTCGGCACCACCGCGTCGAACCAATGGGAATGAGCCGAGCCGCCGTGGAGGAAGCACAGGGCGGGGCGGCCGGGCTGGCCCCACTCGAGCGCGCGGAGAGTCATGCCGTTGACACTGAATGAGCGGCGGGTGGCGGCGTCACATACGTACGAGGGTCGAGAGCTCATGGGCGACATTGTAGCGCGCCGCGAAGAAAAAACTTGGGGCTGGTCGCATCACCCCGTAAGTTGGGAGTGAGAATGAATCCAACGACCGAACCAACCGAGAAGAAGCCGCGATCGATCCTCTACGGTGTCCTCGCAGTTGGCGCATCCCTCGCGATCATCGCCACCGGGTGGATGGTGCTCTCTCCTTCCGCGCTCCTCCATCGTCAACTCGCCGCCGCCTCCTCCACGCCCCTCCAGCCGGCCGCCCCGGCGCCGGACGTGGAGCGGCTCGTGCGCGGACGGGTGCTCGACGCGGAGACGGGGGCGCCCCTGCGCGGGGCCTCGGTATGGGCAGGGAAGGAAGAGATTCGAACCGACGAGGACGGGCGGTTCACCACGTCCCCCCTGGGGCCGGGAGCCGCCATCCTCGTCAAGAGCCCCGGCTACGAGCTTCGCCGGCTCGTGGCCGACAAGGACGAGATGACGGTCGCGCTCCCCTCGCGGTCGGTGCGCGCCGCCTATCTCACCTACTACGGCGTAGCCGACAAGACCATCCGGGAGCGCGTGCTCGAGCTGGTCGCCCGCACCGAGCTGAATGCGGTGGTGATAGACGTCAAGGGTGACCGTGGCCTCATTCCGTATCGCACCCAGGTGCCGCTGGCCCTGGAGGCGGGCGCGCAGGGACCGGTGATCATCAAGGACTTCGAGGGCTTCATCGCGAGCCTCAAGGCGCGCGGGATCTACACCGTGGCCCGGATCGTCACCTTCAAGGACACTGTCCTCGCCCAGGCCAAGCCCGAGTGGGCCATCATCGACACGCGCACGGGCAAGCCCTGGATCGACAACGAGAAGCTCGCCTGGGTCGACCCCTTCCGCGAAGAGGTGCGGGACTACAACATCGCCATCGCCAAGGAAGCGATCGCCAAGGGCTTCGACGAGGTCCAGTTCGACTACGTCCGCTTCCCCACCGACGGCAAGCTGTCGGCCGCCCGGTACTCCCAGCCCAACAACTCGCAAACCCGGCTCCCCGCGATTGCCGCCTTCCTCGGGAAGGCCCGGCGTGAGCTGGGGCCCCTCGGAGCCTTCGTCGGAGCGGACGTCTTCGGCTACACCGCCTTCAACGACAACGACACCGACATCGGCCAGCGGGTGGAGGAGCTCTCGGTTCACCTCGACTACATCTGCCCGATGGTCTACCCTTCGGGCTACCACCGGGGCATCCCCGGCGTGCGCAATCCGGTCGCCCAGCCCTACGAGATCGTCAAGGAGAGCGTCCGGCTCACCCGCAAGCGGTCGGCCACCGCGGTTGTCGTCCGGCCGTGGCTCCAGGACTTCAAGGACTACGCATTCGACAAGCGCATCTTCGGCGTGCCCGAGATCAAGGCGCAGCTCCGGGGGGCCAAGGACGGGGGCGCCGTGGGATACATGCTCTGGAACCCGAAGAACGACTACACGGGAGCGGCCTTGCCGCCCAAGGCGACGGCAACGGCGAGGGTCACCCCCTAGGCGTGCTCCGCTTTCTCCGCATCATCCCCCTTGTGGCCTGGGCGCTCCTGCCCGGGACGGCCTCGGCCGGCGATCTTCCTCCGAACGAGCTCGGGCGCATCATGATCCTCGAGTATCACAAGATCGATCTGCCCGAAGAGCGCTGGACGCGCACCCCCGCCAATTTCCGCCGTGACCTCGAGCGGCTCTGGGAGCGTGGGTACCGGCTGACCGCCCTCAACGACGTCCTCGACGGGAAGATCGGCGTCCGGCGCGGCACCACGCCCGTCGTGCTCACCTTCGACGATTCCTCGCCGGGACAGTTCAAGCTCATCGAGAAGAACGGCGAGTGGGTGCTGGACCCCGACTGTGCCGTGGGCATCCTCGAGGCCTTCGAGCGCCAGCACCCCGAGTTCGGGCACGCGGCAACCTTCTATGTGCTCCCGGGCGCGGATCCCCCCAATCGCCTCTTCAACCAGAAAGAGCTGGCGGGTCGCAAGCTCCAGTACCTGGCGAGTCGCGGTTTCGAGATCGGCAGCCACACCCTCTGGCACGCGAACCTCTCCAAGTATCCGGAGAAGATCGTTCGGCAGCAGCTCGCCACAGCCCAGGAGTGGATACAGAAGGACGTCCCGGGCTACCGCATCCGGACCTTGGCCCTTCCCATGGGCGCATTCCCCAAGGACCTGCGCTGGGCCATCGAGGGCGTCGAAGGCAAGACCTCCTACCGCCACGACGGCATCCTCATGGTGGCCGGCGGCGCCGCGCCGTCACCCTTCGCACGGTCCTTCGATCCGTATCGGCTGCCCCGCATCCAGGCCGTCGAGATCGAACTGGCCCATTGGCTCAACTATTTCGAGCGGAACCCCCAAGAGCGCTACGTGAGCGACGGCGATCCCGCCGTCGTCACCGTGGCCCCCGGCGCCCTCGACAAGGTGCGGCGATCTCCGGGAGCGAAAGTGGTGGAGCGGCAGTAGACGGGAGGGCTACTTGTAGATGAGATACGACGCGCGCCGCTGGAGAAAGCTGGCCCGATCAGCCTCCGCCCACTGCTTCAGGCGCGCCAGAGAGTCCCCCCGCAGGAGAGCCCACATCGTCGAGCGGTTCACCAAGAGGTTCTGGATGGCCGCCGCGCGAAACTGCGCCGGGTAGCGATCCATCAGCGTTCGCCCGATGGTGAGGCCGACGGTGACCGGGCGGAGGGTGTCGCGGTCGGTCACGACCAGGCGCACGCCCCCCACTTTCTGCCCTGAGTAGACGCTCGACACCGGCTGAAAGTTGATGGGCTGAAAGGTGACGCCGGCCATGTCGAGCCCGTTGAGGGCATCCGCGAGCGCGCTCGGATCGGTGATCCATGGGGCGCCCACGACTTCGAAAGGCATCTCGGTGCCTCGGCCCACCGAGAGATTGGTCGCCTCGAGCAGGCCCACCCCCGAATACAGGAGCGCCTGGGTCAGGGAGCGGATGTTCGGGGAGGGATTGACCCAGGGCAGACCCGTCTCGTCGAACCACATGCTTCGATCCCACCCCTCGAGCGGCACCACGGTCAGCTTGACGGGAATCTTCCGCTCGGCCGCGACCATCCTGGCGAACTCGCCCATGGTCATGCCCGTGCGCACCGGTATGGGATGCGGTGCGGTGAAGGACCGGAGATCCGCGTCCATCACCGGCCCCTCCACGATCACGCCGGTGAGAGGATCGGGCCGGTCGAGCACGATCACGCTGATGTGGTGGCGCGCCGCTTCCTCCAGCACGTACACGAGGGTGGTCAGGTACGTGTAGTACCGCACGCCGACGTCCTGGATGTCGAAGACCAGCGTGTCGAGGCCCTGGAGCATGGCGCCGGTGGGCCGCCGGTCGCTGCCGTAGAGACTCCACACGTTGATGGCGGATCCCGGGCCCGCGCCCGTGTAGGTTCCGTTGGGCACGCGCTCGTCGAGGGTGCCGTCGAGGCCGTGCTCCGGCGAGAAGATGGCCTGGAGCCTCAGCCCGGGCGCCTTGGCGAAGAGGTCGACGTTGCGGCGACCTTCTCCATCCACGCCGGTCTGATTCGTGACCAGGCCGATGACCTTGCCTTTGAGAGGCGCCCAGCCCTGGCTCTCGAGAACATCGAGCCCGGTGCTGACCCTGATGCGAGGCAGGCCCTCTGCCTTGGTGGCCGCCACAGGGGGCGGCGTGCCTTCCTCGGGCGCCGGCGTCGCATTCGGTGTGAAGAGCTTGGCCCCTACCACGGCGCTCACACGGCGACGCAGCTCGACCACCGAGCCCTTCCCGGACGGATGCACACGGTTGGTGAGGATGATGGCGTAGGTGCGCGTTGACGGATCCATCCAGATCGACGTGCCGGTGAAGCCAGTATGACCCACGGAGCCGAGCGGAAAGAAGGAGCCCAGGGTGCGCGAGTATCCGGACGCCATGTCCCAGCCCAACCCGCGCGTGGCCTCGCCAAGACCATTGGGAGCGAACATGGCGCTCACCGAAGCGGCAGAGAGATACTGACGTCCCCCGAGCGAGCCGCCGGCGAGCAGCATGCGGCAGAAGCGCCCGAGATCGTCGGCGGTGGAGAAGAGCCCCGCGTGTCCCGCGACACCGTGGAGCTCCCGGGCCCGGGGATCGTGGACCACGCCGCGCAGCATCTGTCCCTGGACGACCTCGGTGGGGGCGATGCGCGGGCGCCACCCCTTTGGCGGGTTGAACGTGGTGTCGCGCATGCCGAGGGGCTTGTAGAAGCGCTTGTGCGTGAAGCGGTCGAGCGGCTCGCCGCTCACGCGGCGCACGAGCTCGGCGAGCACGATGAACCCCGTATCGCTGTAGCGAAAAGGAGCGGTCACCGATGGCTCGCTCACCCCGGCCGCGAGCAGCCGCATCGCCTCGGGGAAGCCCCTGGCCATCGCGTCCTTGGCCGGAATGTCGGGAAAGCCCGCGGTGTGCGTGAGCACACGACGAAGGGTGAGCCAGCTCAAGTGCGGCGCCTGAAATTCCTTGAGATAGCGGCCGAGGGGCGCGTCGAGATCGAGCTTGCCGTCGTCCACGAGGGCGAGCACGGCCGGCGTGGTGGCGATCACCTTGGTCAGGGAGGCGATGTCGAAGATGGTGTCGGTGGTCATGGGCTCGACGGCCGGCATCACCGCGCGAGAGCCCACGGCCTTCCGATAGAGCACGCGATCGCCCTGCCCGACGAGGATCACCTCGCCGGGCGTGTCGCCGGCGGCGACCGCGTCACGCGCCGCGCGGTCGAGATCTGACCAGTCGAGGCTCTGCGCGGCGGCCCGACCGGGGAGGAGAAGGAGGAAGGCCAGGACGACCGCGGCACCTCTCAGCATGGCTCCATGATAGCGAGGTCGGCGCCCCGCACCGCCGGGAAAATAGCCGGCCCGCGTGCTACGCTGCTGGTCATGCAACGTATCTTCGTGACAGGCGCCACAGGCTTCGTCGGGCACGCGGTGGTGCGGGCCCTTCTCGCGCACGGCTTTCTCGTGCGTTGCCTGGTGAGGCCGGGCTCGGAGTCGTTGTTGAAGGGTTTCGAGTCCATCGATCGCGTGCCCGGCGACGTGCTCGACCCCGACGGGCTGCCCCCCTCCGTCGAAGGCTCCGCCGCCATGATCCACCTGGTCGGCATCATCCGTGAGCACCGCGCCACCGGCGTCACCTTCGACCGGCTGCACACGCAGGCCACGGCCAACATGCTCGGAGTGGCCCGCGAAGCCGGCGTCAAGCGCTACATGCAGATGAGCGCGGTGGGCACGCGCTCGGGCGCTGTCTCGCGCTATCACCGGACGAAGTGGCAGGCCGAGGAGGTCGTTCGGGCGAGCGCGCTCGACTGGACCATCATCCGTCCTTCCCTCATCTATGGTCCCGGAGACGAGTTCGTGTCCGTGCTTGCCCGGATGATCCGTCGCCTGCCCGCGGTGCCCGTGCTGGGCGACGGCCAGTACCAGCTCCAGCCGATCGCCATCGACCAGATCGCGGAGGGCTTTGCTCGCGCCCTCCGGCTCCCCCTCACGGTGGGCCAGACCTACGAAGCGGGCGGGCCGGAGCCCTATCGCTTCGACGAGCTGCTCGACATGGTGGGCAAGGCTCTCGGCGTGGCGCGGGTGAGAAAGGTTCACGTGCCCCTCGGGCTGATCAAGGTCATGACCCGCGCCTTCGGCTGGCTGCCATTTTTCCCGGTGACCATGGACCAGATCACCATGCTGGAAGAAGGCAATGTCACCGACCCTACCCGGTTCTACGCCGATTTCAATATGACGCCGGAGCCGCTCGCCCTCGGGCTCCGGCGCATGTTCCCCAACGCCTGATGGACAATCCGTTCCGCACCACCGGCCTCCGTCACGGCACGGACGACCCGCGCGGGCTCCGCGAGCGGATCGAGGCCCAGCTGACCGAGCGCATCGAGGAGGCGGTGGAGATGGCCGCGCTGCATCTCCTCGTGGAGCTCCGCAAGCGTCATGATCGCCCCGCGCCGGAAAGCGACAGCCGGGAGGATCGCGATGAGTTTGCCGCCCTCGCCGGGGATCTTCTCGAGTATCTCGGAGAGGCGTTCGAAGCGGAGCTGAATGCGGATCAACGGAGGGAGCTCGATCACGCAGGGGTGGGCGGCGCCGATGCGCGCACCCGTGGTCTACGCGCGCAGGTCTTTCTCGCGCGGCAGCTTCCGGACTACTGGCAGCGCTTCGAAGCCCACCGCGCCGCTCATGCCGAGCTGCGCCTCGCTGCTCCCGACCGCCCGGGCGGTTTTCTCAAGCGATTGTTCGGCTAGCCAGCGCGCCGTCATGCGGCGCGGCGGGTGCCCCCCGCGCTGGTTTCCTCGAGTTCCAGTTGCGCAACCGCCCAAAGGTCCTCGCAGGCCTCCAGCGCTTCCTGCCATTCCCCATACTGCTCGAGCAGGATTTGACGCGTAGCCGAGAGCCGGGCCTCGGCCTCATCGAGGCGGACACGGAGATCTGGAAGATGTCGCGCGGAGGCCTTGGCCACTCCTGCCCTGGTCGAGGCCGCGATGCGATCAAGCAAGTGATTCAACTCGTCCCGAAGTAAGCGATCCATGGCATTCATCATTGCCTCCCTGCCCCGTCTGGCTGACGGGCTCTAATACTAAACATAAGGTGAGTAAGACTGTCAAGTGCCTTCGCCCGTCTGCTTGCACCTCTCGTGCCTCTCCACCTGTCGGGGTTCAGACGATCGACCCCCAAGCCGGCTTCAGCTCTTTCCGTCGCTGTCGATCTAGAACATGTGTTATAGGTACGAAACACATGTTACAACCTTGGATCCTGCTCCTCCTGAGCCTGCCTCCGCGTCCCTCCAGCCTCCGTGTCCGCATCTGGCGCAGGCTGAAGGCGCTCGGCGCCGTCGCGCTCAAGAGCGGCGCCTACCTCCTGCCCTTCTCGCCGGACCACTACGAGCAGTTCCAGTGGCTCGCCCAGGAAGTTCAAAAGAACCGCGGGGAGGTGACGCTCCTCAA
>DASYQB010000046.1:0-2269 GCA_036005985.1 Candidatus Methylomirabilota bacterium
CGCTTCGGCGACGCGGGCGAGCCGCGGACGCGCCGGCTCATCGAGGGTGTGGTCTCCGGCATCGGCTGGTACGGCAACTGCTTCGGCGTTCCAAACCTGGGCGGCGAGGTGAATTTCGCGCCGGAGTACGGCGGCAATCCGCTCGTGAACGCGATGGCGGTGGGTCTCGTGCGCAAGGACCGGATCTTTCGCGCCCGCGCCGAGGGCGTCGGCAATCCGGTGTTCTATGTCGGCGCCAAGACGGGCAGGGATGGGATTCACGGCGCGACCATGGCCTCGGCCACCTTCGAGGAAGGGACGGAGGCACGTCGACCCACCGTGCAGGTCGGGGACCCGTTCACGGAGAAGCTCTTGTTGGAGGCATGCCTCGAGGCGATGGCCACCGGAGCCATCCTCGGGATCCAGGACATGGGCGCGGCCGGATTGGCGTGCGCCTGCTCCGAAATGCCGGCGCGGGCGGGCACCGGGATGGAAGTCGAGCTCACCAGGGTGCCGCAGCGCGAGACAAGCATGACGCCCTACGAGATCATGCTCTCCGAGTCCCAGGAGCGCATGTTGCTGGTGGCGGTCAAGGGGCGTGAGGATGAGATCCGTCAGGTCTTCGCCAAGTGGGAGCTCGATGCCGTGGAGATCGGCGTGGTGACGGGCGACGGCCTCCTGCGCGTGAAGAGCGAAGGCCGCGTGGTGGCCGAGGTTCCCGTGAAAGCGCTGGCCGACGAGGCCCCGGTCTATACCAGGCCCACGGCGCGGCCCGCATGGCAAGATGATCTCGAGCGCTTCGACCCGCTCGAACTCCCCGCCCCGACCGAAATGGAGCCCGTGCTGCTCGAGCTGCTCGCCTCTCCGGGCATTGCGTCCAAAGAGTGGGTGTATCGGCAGTACGACCAGCAGGTCGGGACCAATACGCTCGTGCTCCCGGGCTCGGATGCGGGTGTGCTCAGGATCAAGGGCACCCGAAAGGCCGTGGCGGTGACCACCGATTGCAATGCGCGATTCGTCTTGCTCGACCCGCGAGTCGGCGCCGCCATGGCCGTGGCCGAGGCCGCGCGCAATCTCTCCGTGAGCGGCGCACGGCCCCTCGGCCTCACCGATTGCCTCAACTTCGGCTCGCCGGAGCGCCCGGAGATTTTGTGGCAGTTCAAGGAGGCGGTGGAGGGCATCAGCCTGGCCTGCCGGGCCCTCGAGATTCCGGTGGTCGGGGGAAACGTGTCTTTCTACAATGAGACCCAGGGACAGGCCATCCTGCCGACGCCGGTCATCGGCATGGTGGGTCTGATCGACGACGCCGAGCGCCGGTGTACCCAGTGGTTCCGGACGGCGGGAGACCGGGTGGCGCTCCTCGGCCCCGAGCACGTGAGTCTGGCGGGATCTGAATACCTGTGGATCCGGCATCGCCGGGTAGCCGGACGTCTGGCGCCCCTCGATCTCCGGGTGGAGCGGGCTGTGCAGGCTGTCTGCCGGGCGGCGATCGGCGCGGGGCTCGTTCGATCGGCTCACGACATCTCGGAGGGCGGCGTGGCGGTGGCGCTGGTGGAGGCCTGTGTCAGCGGCCCCAGACCGGTGGGCGTCGAGGTTGACTTGCCCGAGTCGGTGGCGGCACGACACGGAGTGATGTTCGGGGAGGGTCCATCGCGTATCGTGGTATCGGTACCGCCGGATGCCGAGCGCCCATTCGAGCGGTTGATGGCGGGATCCGGCGCTCCGTGGCGATGGATAGGGCAGGTGGGTGGCGATCGCCTGATCATCAGATCGGGTGGCGCCTCCGCGATCGACCTGGCGCTCGAGCAGGGGGCCCAGGCCTGGAGGAGCGGATTTGCGCAATACGTCAGCTGAGCCAGCGGCGCTCGATCTCGACGACAAGTTCCACGATGAGTGCGGGCTTTTCGGCGTCTGGGATCACGAGGAGGCCGCCAACGTCGCCTACCTCGGCCTGTACGCGCTCCAGCACCGGGGCCAGGAGTCGGCGGGCATCGCCGCCACGGACGGGCAGGCGTTCCACGTCGAGAAGGCCATGGGCTGGGTCGCCGACGTGTTCACCCGGGAGCGCCTGAAGCGCGTCCCGGGCCACCGGGCCATCGGGCATGTGCGGTACTCGACGTCGGGCAGCTCGAATCTGCGCAATGCCCAGCCCATCTCGGCCAAGACCGTCCACGGGCCGGTGGCCATCGCCCATAACGGCAACCTCGTCAATGCCGAGGCGCTCCGGGAGGAGCTCGAGCAGGACGGCGCCGTCTTTCAGTCCTCCTCGGACACGGAGGTCATCCTCCAC
>DASYQB010000047.1:0-4407 GCA_036005985.1 Candidatus Methylomirabilota bacterium
GGAAAGAACGTTCGAGGCCATCGCGGCAGTCCTGCTCGCGCTCGCCGCCGAACGCCCGCTTCTCCTGATCATGGAAGATCTGCATTGGGCGGATGCCTCAACGCTCGAATTTGTCGACTTCCTCTTTGGGCAGGTGCCAACCGCGCCCATCCTCCTCCTCATGACGTCACGGCCCGAGTTCCGGCCGCCTTGGACCACTCGCAGTCACTTGATGTCGCTCTCGGTGAACCGCGTCACTCGGAAACAGACCGAGATGATGGTTGGGCGGCTCACGGAAGGCAAGCCCTTACCCACCGAGGTCGTCCAGGAGATCGTGGCGAAGACCGACGGCGTGCCGCTTTTCGTCGAAGAGCTCACCCGCATGGTGATCGAGTCGGAGCTTGTGTCTGACCGAGGCGATCGCTACGAGATCACGGATTCACTCCTGCCGTTGGCGATTCCCTCCACACTGCAGGACTCACTCATGGCCAGACTTGATCGGCTGGCCACCGTCAAGGAGGTCGCGCAGATCGGCTCCGCCCTGGGCCGGACCTTTCACTACGAGCTTCTGCGCGCCGTGGCCTCGCTCGGTGACAACGTGCTCCGGCCGTCCCTCGCACGGCTTGGGGAATCCGACCTACTCCATCAACGGGGCGTACCGCCCGACGCGACCTACATCTTCAAGCACGCGCTGATCCAAGAGACTGCGTATCAGTCCATGCTGCTGAGCAGGCGGCAGCAGCTGCACACCCGCATTGGAGATACCCTCGTGGAGCGGTTCCCCGCGACGGCGGCGACCCAGCCGGAGGTTGGGGCGCACCACTACACGACGGCCGGATTGGCGGCCCAGGCCATCGAATACTGGGGCCGGGCCGGGCGACGCGCTGTCGAGCGCACGGCCAACGCCGAAGCCAGCGCTCACTTCACAAAGGCGCTGAGCATCCTGGCCTCGCTGCCCCCAAGCCCCGAGCGGCTCGAGCGGGAGCTCGCATTGCGGACCGCGCTCGGGCCCGCCCTCATGTCGACCAAGGGCCTGGGGTCATCCGAGGTCGGCGCGAACTATCGGCAGGCGCTTGAGCTGTGCCGGCAGCTAGGAGAACGGCCGGAGCTCTTCGCGGTGCTCCGCGGTCTGTGGGAATTTCACGAGCTGCGGGGAGAGCTCATGGTCGCGCGTGGCCTCGGGGAGGAGCTCTTCCGTCTGGCCCAGGCGGCCGACGATCGGGCCCTGCTCCTGGTCACCCATGATGTCCTCGGCGACACCCTCTACTGGTGCGGCGACTTCACTCGAGCGCTGGAGCACTTGGAGCAGGGCATCGCGCTCTATCGCGTCGACGAGGATCGCGATCTCGCTCATCAACATGCCGGCTACGATCCCTGCGTCGCCTGCCTCATTTTCTCCGCATACGTTCTCTGGTACCTGGGTTATCCCGATCGCGCCGCTCGGCGAATCGACGAGGGTCTGGCCCTGGCGCGCGATCTGTCGCAGACGATCAGCCTAACTTTCGCGATCCAGTTCGGCGCGGTGATCCACCACCTCCGTCGGGAGGTCCCGCAGGCGAAACGGGCGGCGGAGTCCAACGTCAGCCTGTCGACCGAGCAGGCCAACGTCTTCATCCTTGGATGCAGCATGGTCGAAGAAGGATGGGCGATCGCACACGAGGGAGACCACGCGGGAGGCGTGACGCGTATCATCGAGGGAATGGACGTGTGCCGGAGCTCCGGCGCCACCCTCGAATTCCCGCATTGCTGGGCGGCTCTCGCCGACGCCTGCCGGGCGGGCGGACGTATCGAGGAAGGCCTTGACGCAGTGAGGGCCGGGCTCGCTCAGGCTCGCGAGACCGCCGCCCTCTTCAACGAGGCCGAGCTGCTGCGCCTTCGGGGCGAGCTGCTGCTCTTGCGCCCCGATCCGCCCCTCGGTGACGCCGAGGAGTGCTTCCGTCAGGCCCTGGAAATCGCGCAGCGCCAGAGCGCGAAGTCCCTAGAGCTGCGCGCGGCGACGAGCCTGGGCCGGCTGCTCCTTAGACAGGGCAAGCGCGTGGATGCACATCAGCAGATGAGCGCCGTCTACGGATGGTTCACGGAGGGCTTCGCTACCGATGATCTGAAGGACGCGCGCGATCTGTTGAGGGCGCTCGCTGACTGAATCGAGCCGAGGTCACGCCGGGCGGACACGCCGCGCAAGCCCCTACGCGTCCTTGACACCCCCGCCGCCCCCGGCCTAGTGTCCGTGCGTGGCCGCCATCGATTCTGCGCTCCGCGCGACGCCGGCCGTGCCCCAGCGCTCGGGCTGGAGCCGCCCGCTGCGGCGGCTCAGCCGCAGCGCGGTCGTCGTGGGCGGCGCGATCGGCGCGGCCCTCATTGTGGGCATGGCGCTCTTCGCCAACGTGGTCGCCCCCTCGCCGCCCGACGAGCAGAACTTCGACCTGATCGAGGCCCCACCTAGCGCGAAGGCCGTCTTCGGGACCGACCGATTCGGAAGAGATATTCTGAGCCGGGTCATCCACGGCTCGCGCATCTCGCTCTACGTCGCGACGGCGTCCATCTCGGTCGCCATGCTGGCGGGCGGCGTGCTCGGTCTCGCCGCGGGCTTTCTCGGCGGGGCATGGGACAACATCATCAACCGCGTGCTCGACGTTTTCTTCAGCGTGCCCGGGCTGCTCCTCTCCGTGGGCATCGCGGCGATGCGGGGGCCCGGGGTGAACAGCGCGGTGATCGCGATCGCCATCG
Source organism: Candidatus Methylomirabilota bacterium (assembly GCA_036005985.1). Lineage (GTDB taxonomy): Bacteria > Methylomirabilota > Methylomirabilia > Rokubacteriales > CSP1-6 > AR37. The sequence continues at coordinate 2,707 of DASYQB010000047.1, forward strand.
TCTACATCCCCGTGCTCGCCCGCGTGATGCGCGCGCCCGTCCTCGCCGAGCGCGAGAAGGAGTACGTGGAGGCGGTGCGCGCCCTCGGCGCCGCGCGCTGGGTGGTGGCGCTCAAGCACGTGCTCCCCAACGTGATCTCGCCGTTCGTCGTACAGGGCACCGTCGCCTTCTCCCAGGCCATCCTGATCGAAGCGTCGCTCAGCTACCTCGGGCTCTCCGCCCAGCCACCCACGCCGTCGTGGGGGAACATGCTCAACGAGGGGCGCACGTATCTCGAGACCGCGCCCTGGATCTCCGTCTTCCCCGGCCTCGCGATCATGGCCGCCGTCCTCGCCTTCAACCTTTTGGGCGACGGCCTGCGCGACGTCCTCGACCCCAACGAGCAGTGACAGGAGACCATCCCATGCGTACCCCGGATTCCGCGCCCCGCGACCCGAGCCGTCTCAGCCGCCGCCGGCTCCTGCAGGCGAGCGGCCTCACCCTCGGCGCGCTCGCCGTCGGGCGGCACGCCTACGGCCAGACTCCGAAGGAGGGCGGGACGTTCATCTCCGCCCGCACCACCGAGGCCACCGGGCTCGACCCGCAGCTGGTGCCCGCGTTCTCGCGCAGCGCGCGCTCGCCGCTCACCTACAACCAGCTCGTGCGCTTCGAGCCCGACATGACGCCGGTGCCCGAGCTCGCCGAGTCGTGGGAGACGAGCAAGGACGGGCTCACCTGGACGTTCAAGCTGCGCCAGGGGGTGAAGTTCCACGACGGGCAGGAGCTCACCTCGGCCGACGTGAAGTTCACCTTCGACCGCCTGTTCGAGAAGTCGCCCGGCAAGTCCGACTTCATCGCGGTGGACAAGGTGGAGCCGGCGGGCAAGCACGTGGTGAAGTTCATCACCAAGGAGCCCTTCGCGGGGCTCCTCGCCGCGCTGGGCGGCTTCTGGGGCTTCATCATCAGCGAGGCCGGGATCAAGAAGCACGGCGACCTCAACAAGGCCGCGCTCGGCACCGGGCCCTACATGCTCGACGACTGGAAGGTCGAGCAGCAGATGGTGCTGAAGAAGAACCCCGGCTACTTCAAGAAGGGCCTGCCCCACGTGGACCAGGTGGTGCTACGGGTCATCCCCGACGAGGCCAACATCGTCGCCGCGCTCCGCACCGGCCAGATCCACCACGCCTTCATCGAGGACAACAAGAACTACAACCTGCTCAAGGACGAGAAGTCGCTGACCGGTTACCGCTCCTCACGCCTGGGCTACGACTTCCTCAACATCAACGCCTCGCGCGGGCCGCTGAAGGACGTGCGGGTGCGGCAGGCCATCTCGTGGGCGGTGGACCGCGCCCAGGTGCTGCGGGTGGCCGCCTCGAGCTTCGGCCGCCTGACCGCCCCCGCTACTGCGCCGATGAAGCAGTGGCAGCTCCCCGAGGAGCAGTGGATGCGCTATTACAAGCCGGACGTGGAGAAGGCCAAGAAGCTCATGGCCGACGCCGGGCAGGCCGGGGGCTTCACCGTGAAGCTCGGCGTGATCCCGACCTTCCCCACCATGGTGTCGGGGGCGCCCGTCATCGCCGCCCAACTCAAGCGCATCGGGATCACCGCCGAGATCGAGAACGTGGAGTACGCGGTGTGGATCAAGCGCTGGCTCGCGAAAGACTTCGACATGACGATGAACACGACGCCGGGCTATGCCGATCCCGACACCGCGTTCTTCCG
>DASYQB010000048.1:0-2565 GCA_036005985.1 Candidatus Methylomirabilota bacterium
GCTGAGTCTTATTCCGCTGGGCCACTCTATCCCGCCACGAGATTTTGGTTCTTGGCTTCGGAGAAGCTCCCCAGAAGATACGGGCCCGGGGAGCGCACCCCCCGCCCCTAACACCACCCGCCTGGTGATCTGGTAGCAGTCGGGGGTGCGGTCACGATGACGGCAAGAGGCGATCGCTAGGTGCGCGTGAGGTCGAGGAGGGCGGGGGTGGCGAGGGCAGCGAAGGTCTGCGCCACTGGAACGTCGGTTGGGTCGTACCAGGCCGCCTCGTGGAGCAGGTTGATGGTGCCGAGGGTGCGCCCGTTCCATACCACGGGGACATTGAGCACGGAGGCGCAGCCGAGCGACAAGATCAGCTCGTGGTCGAAGAAGACGGTCCGAATGTCTTCGGCGCTCCGACCGATATAGGGCTGCCGCTCGACGAAGAGCCGCTCCGTCCACGCCGAGGCCATCACGGGCTTTCGCCCGCCCACCGGATAGGCCGCCGGCTGATTCGTGTATCGCCGCTCGGACTCGCGTGCGCTGGCGTGGTGGAGGAGCACGGTGAAGAGCTTGTGGCCGATGACGGCGCCCATGCCGTTGTCGAGCGCACGGAGGCTGGCCTCAGGCTGGCCGGTGTCCCTCATCGCGCGTACCACCGCTTCGAGGTGAGGCAAGGGATCCCACGCGAGGTTGTCGGCTCATGGGCGCTCCGGAGATGGTGTCGAGGTGAGGGGCAGGGGAATGCGGGCCAGGCGCTCGGGGAGAATGCCCGCGGGCCTGAACCGAAGGACCAGGATGAGGCTCAAACCGATGACGAATTCACGTACGGCGGCCACCTGCACGGGCTCCAGCCCGGGAAGCCACGCCGTGGCAAAGCGCGTCGACTCGAGGAAGAACACCACGAGACAGGCGCCGAGCACGGCACCCCAGTTGCTGCCGGTGCCGCCGATGGTGAGAGCGAGCACCACGTAGATGGTGACGAGGGGCACGAAGGCGTCCGGGGCGATGAACGACGTGTAGTGCGCGTAGAGTCCGCCCGCCAGCCCGAGGACTGCCGCCGACAGCGCGAAGGCTTCGACCTTGAACGCCCGCACGGGCTTGCCTGCCACCTTGGCCACCTGCTCGTCGTCGCGGATGGCCCGGAGCACGCGGCCATAGGGGGAGCGGCGCAGGAGCTCGAGCCCCGCCACCGTGACGGCGAGGGCGATGACCACGATGGCCAGATACACGAGGTTGAACTGCTCGGGGGCGAGGCGGCCGCGCCACGGGCCCGGGATGCCCGAGACGCCGTCGGTGCCGCGCGTGAGCCAGATCTCGTTGCTCGCGATGAGCCGCACCACCTCGGAGAAGCCGAGGGTGATGATGGCGAGGTAGTCGCCGCGGAGCCGCGACGTGGTGAGAGCCATGACCCAGCCCGCGGTGGCGGCAGCCAGAGCGGCCAGGCCAAGGCCGAGAATCATGAGCGCTCCCAGCTTGAGCGCGGCGAGCGCCGACACGTAGGCGCCGAGGGCGAAGAAGCCGACGAGGCCGAGATTGATCATGCCGCCCATGCCCCAGATCAGGTTCAGACCGAGGGCGAGGAGGCCGTAGAGCCCGGCGTAGGTGGCCATGGCCACGAGATAGTTCCTAATAGGCGCGCTCCCCGAGGATGCCGCGGGGCCGGAGGGTGAGCACGAGCAGGATGGCCACGAAGCCGACCGCGGTGCGATAGGCGGGCGAGAGCGCGAGGAGCGAGAGCTCCTCGGCCACGCCGATGGACAGCGCGCCCACCACCGCTCCGGGAATGCTCCCGAGGCCGCCCACCACCGCCGCGGCGAACACGGAGAGGATGACCCGGAAGCCGGTGAGCGGATCGATGGTCGTGTCGAGCCCGATGAGCATGCCCCCGACGCCCGCGAGGCCCATGCCCACGAAGTTCACGAGCCGGGCCACCGCGTCGGCGTTGATGCCCTTGAGGCCGGCGAGCGTCGGGTTGTCGGCCACCGCGCGCATGGACTTGCCGGTGCGCGTGAAAGCGAGGAAGACGAAAACGGCGCCCATGGCCACGATGGCCATGGCGAAGTTCTGCACCTGCTGGGGGCCGATACGCAGGCCCGACCACTGCCAGTCGCGGCGTATGGGAAGGGCGTAGCCGCGCAGGTCATTGCCGAAGACGAAGCGCAGGACGTTCTCGAGGGCGATGCTGAGCGCGATGGCGGCGATGGCCGTGGTGAGAGCGCCCGACGGGCGGAGTGGCTTGAGGACGACTTCGTCATTGAGCACGCCCGCCGCTCCCGCCACGAGGAAAGCCAGAGCCACGCACGGCGCCGCGGGCAGGCCCCACGCGGTGTTGGCGACGTAGCCGGCGAAGGCTCCGATCGTCGCGTGGGAGGCCACGGTGAAGTTGGGAAAGCGCAGCACTGCGTAGATGGCGGTGAAGCCGATGGCGGGCACGGCGAGCACCGTGCCCGCGACGAGGCCGTTGAGGAGGAGCTGCAGGGTCTCGTGGAGCAGGGGCGGGCTCAGGCGATACGCAGGAGCTTGAGCTTGCCCTTCTCGGCCTGCTCGTAGCGGAACTTGGTGTCGGTGATGTCGCCGGTCTCC
>DASYQB010000049.1:0-3106 GCA_036005985.1 Candidatus Methylomirabilota bacterium
CGGCTCATTCCTCCTCGCCGAAGAGGCCCCAGGGCCGGAAGACGAGGATGGCGCCCATCACCGCGTACATGATCACCATGGCGGTTTCCGGCAGGTCGAAGGCGCCCCACGTCTGGGCGGCGCCGACGATGAGGCTCCCCACCATGGAGCCCCCGATGCTGCCCAGGCCGCCGATGACGACCACCACGAAGGCGTCGACGATCACACCGATCCCCATGCCGAGGTACGCGGTGGTCATCGGTGCGGCCGCCACGCCGCCGAGCCCGGCGAGGGCGCAGGCGCCGCCGAACACGAGTGTGCGGACGCGCGCGACGTCGGCCCCGAGACAGTCCGCCATCTCGCTGTTCTGGGCGACGGCGCGGATGACGAGCCCGGCGCGGGTCTTCTGGAGGAGCAGCCACACCACGCCGCCGACCGCGAGCCCGAGGACGACGAGGAAGAGCCGGTAGCGCGGGTACACGTTGGAGCCGAGCGCGACCACGCCCTGCAGGAGCGGCGGCGGCTCGATGCCCTTGGCGGTGTTGCCGTACAGCACGCGCACGCTCTCCTCGAGGATGAGCGCGAACCCGAAGGTGAGGAGGAGCTGGTAGATCGGCGGGCGCCGATAGATGAAGCGGAGCGTCGAGGCCTCGAGGAGCGCCCCGACGAGGCCGACGATCGGCGGCACCACCAGGAGGGCCGGCCAGAACCAGCCCGTGATGGCGACCGTCGTGTAGCCGAGATAAGCGCCCAGCATGTAGAAGACGCCATGGGCGAAGTTCACGACGCGGAGGATGCCGAAGACGAGCGAGAGGCCGGCGGAGACGAGGAAGAGGAGCCCGGCGAGTGCCAGCGCGTTGAGCAGTTGCTCGATGAGGTTGAACAGCACGCGGGCCCCTCCGCCAGAGTTTCGCTACGAAAACTCCTCCGTCCGGCACTTCGGCGTCACCTTGTCGCCGGGGTACGTCGCGAGGATCTTCGGGACCAGGTGCGGGTACTTCGGGTCCTTCACGGCCTCCACCATGAACCCGGGCTGCACCGCCTGATGATCGCACTTGCGCATGAAGAACGGACCTTCCAGCCCCTCGTAGCTCGAGTCCTCCCACGCGTCGATCACTTTCTCGACATCATCGGCGGTGCCGGCCTTCTGGATCACCTGGGCGAGCCACTCGAGGCCCTCGTACGTCTCGCCGTCGAACATATCGGGATAGACGCCGTGCATCGCGTGAAAGCGGGCGACGAAGTCGCGGTTCTTCGGGGTGTCGACCGTGAAGGGGTAACGCGAGCTGCCGATCGCCCCCAGCATGGCGTCGCCCACGGCCTTCATGTTCTCGAGCTCCAGGATCTCCATGATCGGCCTCACTTCGCGGGTGAGGCCGAACTGGTGGGCCTGCCGCAGGAAGATGGTGGCGTCCTGGCCGGCCAGGACGAGGTAGACGCCCTCGGCCCGGGACTGGCGGATCTTGGCGATGTAGCTCGCGAAGTCCTTGGTGCCGACGGGCGGGTAGTCCTTGCCGACGACCTCTTTCTTCGCCGCCGTGATCTGCTCGGAGAAGGAGCCGACGCTGTCCCGGCCCCACGCGTAGTCGCTGCCGAGCCCGAAGAAGCGCTTCATCGGCGATTCGGCCAGGTACAGACTGACAGCGCGGGCGCCCATAGGGCCGCTCGTGTTGACGCGGAAGAAGTAGCGGTGGAACGACTTCGTCGTGAGGCTCCCGGCGCCGTTGATCGTGGACATGAAGACGACCTTCCACTCGGGGCACTTCGCGGACACGGCGAGGGCCTCGGAGGAGAGGGCCACGCCGGTGAGGAACTTCACGCCGTCCTTCTCCACCAGCTTCTGGGCTTTGCGCACCGCGGTAGCGGGATCGCCGCCCGTGTCCTCGTAGATGAACTCGACGGGCCGCCCGAGGATGCCCTTGGCCTTGATGTCTTTGGCGAACAGCTCGCCGGCGCGCCGGGCCTGGATGCCGTACTGGGCGTTGCTCCCCGAGAGCGCGGCCGGCATGCCGATCTTGATCGGGGTTTGCGCGTACGCCCGTCTGAGGAATATGGGCGCCCCGACGCCAGCCACCACGCCACCGACCGCCGCCATCGTGAGGAATTCGCGTCGCCTCATGCTCGATCCTCCATGTCTGCTTGGAGCACCTCGTTCCCCGGCATCCCCTCCGCGAGGCGGCCCGAGTATAGCAGGGAACCCCCACCGGACGGGCTCAGCGCCGGAAGGGTTTGACCGGTGTCCTGACGCTGCGCTACAACCTCCTACAGCAATGCAGAGCCACGCCGTCAAGAGGGGAGGCCGCAATGGATCTGGAAGCCTTGGAGCGCCGCATACGCCGGCTGGAGGATCTGGAGGAGATCAAACAACTGAAAGCTCGGTACGCCGCCTATTGCGATGCCGGCTACGATGCCGATGCGCTGGCCGGCTTGTTTACGACCGACGCCGTCTGGGATGGAGGGATGCTCGGCCGCAACGAGGGCAGGGAAGCCATTCGCCAATTCTTCCGCGGGTCGAGCCAGCGCATCTCGTTTGCCGTCCACAATATTCTGAGTCCTCTCATCGAGATCGCCGGTGACACGGCGACCGGCACCTGGTATCTCTTGCAGACCTGTACGTACATCAAGGGCAATCAGGCCGTGTGGGGGGCGGCGACGTACCACGACCGGTATGTGCGGGAGAGTGGAGGGTGGAAGTTTCAACACGTGCGTGTCGAGTCCCACTTCTGGACATCCTTCGAGGAAGGCTGGGCGCGCATGCGATTCATGCAGCGGCGAAATGCCACGGAGTAGCCGGACCACCCTTCGAGGCCGTCGACGCCACCGCGGGTGGAGCGGGAGAGTGGAATGCTGTTGATCGGTCGTCTCCTCGTCGGGCTACTCCTCCTCGTCCTCGGACGGCGGCTCTACTGGCTCTTCGTCGCGGGCATGGGCTTTCTGTACGGATTGGAGCTCGCCCCGCGCCTGCTGCCCGAGCAGTCCGAGACCGTGATCGTGATCGTCGCGCTCGTGCTGGCGCTCGTGGGTGCGCTGGTCGCGGTCGTCGCGACGAAGGTCGTCCTCGGGATGATCGGGTTCGTGGCCGGCGGCGGAATCGCGCTGCTGCTGCTCGGGGACCTGGGCATCGACC
>DASYQB010000050.1:0-2178 GCA_036005985.1 Candidatus Methylomirabilota bacterium
CGGATCAAGGGTGTGAAGCACGTGGTCCAGGTGACCAACGGCATCGCGGTGGTCGCCGATTCCTTCTGGACGGCCACGCGCGGGCGCCAGGCGCTCAAGGTCACCTGGGACGAGGGCGGGGGGGCCGCCGTGACGAGCGCCAGCATCCGACAGGGATACTCGGACGCCGCGAAGAGCCCCGGACAGGTCGCGCGCAATGACGGCGACGCCGACAAGGCGCTCGCCGGCGGCGCCAAGACGGTGGAGGCGATCTACGAAGTGCCCTTCCTCGAGCACGCGTGCATGGAGCCGATGAACGCCACCGCCTCCGTGAAGCCGGACTCGTGCGAGATCTGGGCGCCCACACAGAGCCCCGGCGGTACCCAGCAGACGGGAGCGAGGATCAGCGGGCTGCCCGTGGAGAAAGTCATCGTCAACACCACGTATCTGGGCGGCGGCTTCGGCCGGCGCGGCGAGCAGGACTTCATCGTGGATGCCCTCGAGACCTCAAAGGCGGTGGGAGCGCCGGTCAAGGTCATGTGGACCCGCCCGGATGACATCCAGCACGGCTTCTATCGCCCCTCGACCTACAACGTGTTCAAGGCAGCCCTGGACGCGCAGGGCAATCCGGTGGCGTGGTGGAACCGCATCGCCGGTCCGGGCATCCTGATCCAGAAGGGGCGCGCCCAGGCCGGCACCATCGATCCCGCCGCGGTGGAGGGCGTGCGCAACATGCCCTACACCATTCCCAACGTGCGCGTGGAGTGGGTCGACAAGGACTACGGCATTCCCATCGGCTTCTGGCGCTCCGTCGGGCCCTCCCAGAACGGCTTCATCGTCGAGAGCTTCGTGGACGAGGTGGCGCTGGCCGCGGGCAAGGATCCCGTGGAGTTCCGCAAGGCGCTCCTCACCAAGTCCCCGCGCCACAAGGCGGTGCTGGAGCTGGCCGCGGACAAATCCAACTGGGGCACGCCGCTCCCCGCGGGAAGGGCACGCGGCTGCGCCGTCATGTTCTCCTACGGCAGCTACGTGGCGCACGTGGCGGAGGTCTCCGTGGCTCCCGACGGCAAGGTGCGCGTCCACAAGCTCGTGGGCGCCATCGACGCGGGCTTCGCCGTCAACCCGGACCAGGTCAAGGCGCAGATGGAGGGCGGCGGGATCTACGCGCTCACCGCGCTCCTTTACGGCGCCATCACTATCGACCGCGGGCGCGTGCAGCAGTCGAACTTCCACGACTATCCGATGCTGCGAATCAACGAGGCGCCCGTCATAGAAACGTACATCCTCGACTCCGGGGCGCCCGCCGGCGGTCTCGGCGAGCCGGGCGTGCCCACCGTCGCCCCCGCGGTATGCAACGCCATCTACGCCCTCACCGGCAAGCGCATCCGCACCCTTCCCATCCAGCAAGACCAGCTGAAGCGCACCTGAAAGGCGCCACCCCTTCCCCTCTCCCCCACCGGGGGAGAGGGAGAGTTACACGGCGGGGTGCCGCGTATGCCAGTCAGTCGATGACTGGTAGGCGCGAGCGGCGGCGAGCGCGGAGTTCTCCTCCCACGCCCGGCTCATGAACTGAATGCTCGTGGGCAACCCTCGCGCGCCCATTCCGTTCGGCACGCACACCGCAGGCAGCCCCGCCCCGTTGCCGATGGCGCCCATCACATCCTTGGCCGTAGCGCCAGTGGCGCTCCGGAACTCCTGCCCGAGCAGCGGCGCCTCGTTGACCCGCCCCGGGGCCACCAGGGCGTCGTACCGCGAGAGCACGCGATCCGCCTCGCGCACCATCACCGCGCGCAGGCGCAGCGCCTTCACGTAGTCCTTGGCGAGGATGACATCGCGCGCGTACGGGGTATATCGCACTTCGGGGGCGGCCAGCTCCACGATCCCACCCGCTTCGATCAGATCTTCGAAGGCGGCGGCGGCCTCCACCTGGAGAATGGTCCGCGTGATTTGTTCCCACGGCAGCTCGGGCAGTGTCACCTCCTCTATCGTGCCGAACTTGCGGACGGTCTCGAGCGAGTGGGTGAAGTTCGCCACCACCGCCTCCTCGCATCCCTCCGTCACGCCCTTGATCACACCGAAGCGGAAGCTCCTGCCATTGGCCGCGTCGTAGCGATACGGACGATCGCTCGCCGTCGGATCGTCGGGATCGGGACCCGCGATGGCGTCGAGGACGAGGCCGCAGTCGTCGGCAGTCAGGGC
>DASYQB010000051.1:0-4691 GCA_036005985.1 Candidatus Methylomirabilota bacterium
GAGCATCGTCGGATCCTCTCCCGAAGTGCTGGTGCGCATGGAGGACGGCCGTGTCGAGGAGCGCCCCATCGCGGGCACCCATCCCCGCGGCAAGAACGAGGCAGATGACGAGCGCCTGGCCGCCGAGATGCAGGGCGATCCCAAGGAGCGGGCCGAGCACGTGATGCTGGTGGACCTCGGGCGCAACGACGTCGGCCGCGTCTCCCAGATCGGCTCCGTGGAGGTGTCGGAGTTCATGGTAGTGGAGCGCTACTCGCACGTCATGCATCTGGTCAGCCACGTGCGCGGGCGACTCGAGGAGGGACGCGACGCCTTCCACGTCCTCGAGGCCTGCTTTCCCGCGGGCACCCTCACCGGCGCCCCCAAGATCCGCGCCATGGAAATCATCGAGGAGCTCGAGCCCACCCGCCGCGGACCGTACGGGGGGGCCGTCGGCTACATCTCGTATTCCGGCAACCTCGACTCGTGCATCACCATCCGTACCGTGGTCTGCCATGCCGGCCGCGCCTCCATCCAGGTGGGAGCAGGCATCGTGGCCGATTCCGATCCCAAGACGGAATGGCTGGAAACCTGCTCCAAGGCGCGCGGCATGATCTTGGCGCTTCGCGTATCCCAGCAGGCTCCGGCATGATCCTCGTGCTCGACAACTACGATTCCTTCACCTACAACCTCGTCCAGTACCTGGGGGAGCTGGGCGCGACCATGCGCGTGGCACGCAACAACAAGATCACCGTCGAGGAGATCGAGGCTCTCGCCCCCGAGGGCATCGTGATCTCGCCCGGCCCGGGCACCCCGGATGGCGCCGGTATCTCGCTCGCCCTCATCCGCCGCTTTCATGAGACCACGCCCATCCTGGGCGTGTGCCTCGGCCATCAGGCCATCGGCCAGGCGTTCGGGGGAACGGTGACGCGGGCGCAGAAGCAGATGCACGGCAAGACCTCGACCATCCAGCACGACAATCGAGGCGTCTTCGAAGCGCTGCCCCAGGGCTTCGAGGCCACGCGCTATCACTCGCTGGTCGTGCTCGACGAGGGCTTTCCCGCCGAGCTCGAGATCTCCGCCCGCGCCGAGGACGGCGAGATCATGGGCCTCCGCCACCGGCGCTTTCCCATCGAGGGTGTGCAGTTCCATCCCGAGTCGATCCTGACCGGACAGGGCAAGGCGCTCCTGCGTAACTTCCTCGGGCTCACGCGCACCGCTCGGGTGGCGTGATGAGGGCCGGCGAACCTCCAAGTCCCGAGACCGCTCCCGCCGAGCTCGAGATCATCCGACTCATCCGCCGCACGGCGGAGCGGAGCCGGGGGGAGCGGGTGGAAACCGGCATCGGCGACGACACGGCGGTGCTCCTGCCCCAGCCGGGCGCGCGACTTCTCGCCACCACCGATCTCCTCGTGGAGGACGTCCACTTTCGCCGGACCTGGGCCAAGCCCTTCGACATCGGCTGGAAGGCCATGGCGGTGAATCTCTCGGACATCGCGGGCAAGGGCGGCCGCCCTCTCTGGGCCCTCGTGGGACTGGCCCTCTCCCCCCCTGCCGATCCCGCCGACGTCGAGGCGTTGTACGAGGGCATGGGTCAGGCAGGCGCGCCTCATGGCGTGGCCATCGTGGGCGGCGACACCTCGACCTCACCGGGTGGCTGGTTCGTCAACGTGACCCTCCTCGGAGAGCACGAGGGCCGTCCGCGGCTCCGCTCCGGCGCCAGGCCGGGCGATGCCGTGGCTGTCACCGGCACCCTGGGACGCTCCGCGGCCGGCCTGGCCGTCCTCGAAGGGGGCGTGGCCACGCGGCCGGCGGTGAGCGCCGAGTCGCTACAGGCTGTTGCCACCGCGCACCTCCGTCCCACCGCGCGCGTCGCAGAGGGGCGCTGGCTGGGCGCGGCCGTCGGCGTGCACGCCATGATGGACTGCTCCGACGGCCTCGCCACCGACCTCGCTCACCTCTGCCGCGCCAGTGGGCTGGGCGCGCGCGTCGCCCTCGACCGTCTTCCCGTGGATCCTGCGGCGCGCGCGATCGCGGGTGCCCTCGACGCCGACGCGCTCTCCTGGGCCACCTCGGGCGGCGAGGATTTCGAGCTCCTCCTCACCTGCGATCCGGCGTCGGTCGATGCCCTTCGAGACGGACTTCGCCGCGCCACCGGAACCACCCTCACCGTGGTGGGCGAGATGGGAGGTTCCGAGGCCGAGGTGGCCTTTCTCGACGCAACGGGAACCCGGGTGACGGTGAGAGCCGGCTACGAGCACTTCCGTGGATAGCCTCATCATCCTCGAAGTCTTGAGCCTTCTCGCCCTCGTGCTCGTCTCCGCGCTTCTCACGGGCGCGGAGGCCGCATACTTCTCTCTGGGGCGGGCCCGGCTCAAGCGCCTGGCCGAGAAGCACGATCTCGATCAGGGGCCGCTCCAGCCCCCGCTCTCGAAGCCTCACGATCTTCTCGTCACTCTCCTCGTGGGCATCACCCTCGCCAATATCGGCGCCTCCGCCATCGCCGCATCTATCGCGGCCACTCTCTTCGGCCCGATCGGTCTGGCCATCTCCATCGGGTTGATGACTGTCCTCCTCCTCGTCTTCGGGGAAGTGCTCCCCATGACCCTGGCCGTGGAGCATCCCGAACGCTACTCGGCGTGGGTGAGCCGTCCTGTGGCGTGGCTGTCTGCCCTCCTCTGGCCCGTGCGCGGCATCCTGAGCGCGCTCACCGCCATGACCCTGCGGCTCGTAGGCTCGGAGCGGCAGCGAGGCGAGCCGGAGATCTCCGAGGAAGAGCTGCGCACCCTCGTCGACGTGGGCGCGCGTGAGGGCGTGGTGGACCGTTCGGAGCGCGAGATGATCCACAAGGTGTTCGAGCTCGAGGACACCCTGGTGCGCGAGGTCATGGTCCCGCGGCCGGACATGTTCTGCCTCGACGTGGCCACCCCGCCCTCCGACATCCTTCCTCTCCTGCGCGAGCACCTCCATTCCCGCGTGCCCGTCTTCGAGGAGACGGTGGATCACATCGTGGGCGTGCTCTACACCAAGGATCTCCTGCCCCATCTCAAGGGGCTGCCTCCGGACTTCGATCTCCGCTCCCGCCTGCATCCCCCGTACTTCGTGCCCGAATCCAAGCGGGCGGATGCCCTGCTGCGCGAGTTCCAGGCCAAGAAGCTCCACCTCGCGGTGGTGGTGGACGAGTATGGAGGGACGGCAGGGCTGGTGACCCTCGAGGACCTCCTCGAGGAGTTGGTCGGGGAGATCCGCGACGAGTTCGACGAGGACGAGCACCTGATCCAGAAGGTGGACGCGACGAGCTACCGTGTCTCGGGCAAGCTATCCATCGACGACTTCAACGCGGCCACCGGCCTCCACCTGTCCAAGGATTCGTTCGACACGGTGGGGGGATGGGTTCTCGATCTCTTCGGCCGCGTGCCCAACAAGGGCGAGAAGACGCAGGCGGGAAACGTGACGGTGACGGTAGAGAAGGTGGAGCGCACCCGGGTGATCGAGGTGCTCGTGGCCATCCGCCGCGACGCCGACAAGAGCGAGGCGGCATGATCTACGTCTGGGGCATCGTGGCCGCTCTCCTCGTCACCGCCCTCCTCTCCGCCGCGGAAATGGCCTTCATCGCCGCCAATCGCGTGCGGATCCGCCACCTCGCCGAGAACGGCAATCAGACGGCCGCCCGCTACCTCGAGGCCTTTCACCGTCCCGAGCGCATGCTCTCCGCGGCCATGATGGGAGTGACGGTGGCCCACATCACCGCCTCCTCCCTCGCCACGTGGAGCCTCCTGCCCGTGACGGGCGGGTGGGCGGCCGCTCTCGCTACGATCATCCTCGTCCCGGTCATGCTTGTCTTCGGCGAGGTGATCCCAAAGGCGGTGGCCAGCGAATGGGCGACCGCGCTCATCCTGCGCCTCTATCGGGTGCTCGAGATCGCCGCCATCATTCTTTCCCCCGTGACGTGGGGGGCCCGCGCCCTCGTGACAGGGGTGCTGGTGGCCCTGGGGCTGCGCACGAGCGGGACGCGGCAGTTCGTCTCGCGCGAGGAGCTCAAGCTCCTCCTCCAGCTCGAGCCGGAAGAGGCCGACGTCACGTCTTCCGAAGCGGAGATGATCGACAAGATCTTCGACCTCGGCGACACCGCGGTGCGCGAGGTGATGGTGCCCCTGGTGGACGTGGCCGCCCTCCCCGAGACGGCGGCTCCTGACGAGGCGGTGCGGCTCATCCAGGAGCGCGGCTTCTCCCGTATTCCCGTGTTCAGCGATCGGGTGATCAACGTGGTGGGCGTGGTCACCGCCATGGACCTCCTGCGCCGTGGCGCCGACGCCCCCGACCTCAGGAGCCTCATGCGCCCGGCGACCTACGTGCCCGAGACCAAGCGCATCGATGATCTCCTGCGCGAGATGCAGAAGGCCCGCCTCCAGATGGCGGTGGTGATCGACGAGTACGGCGGGGCGGTAGGCATCGTCACCGTGGAAGACATCGTGGAGCAGGTGGTGGGCGAGATCCACGACGAGCACGACCGCACGGCCGCGACCGTGGAGCGCCTGCCCGACGGCAGCTATCGCGTGGTGGGCCGGGAGCGCGTGCAGGATCTCAACGACGCACTCGATTGGGATCTGCCCACCGGCGACTTCGAGACGGTGGCCGGTCTCATCCTCGCCACCGTGCACCGCATTCCCCTCGTCGGCGAGGAGTTCCAGGTCGGCCGCTACACCTTCACC
>DASYQB010000052.1:0-3593 GCA_036005985.1 Candidatus Methylomirabilota bacterium
GCGGGGTTGGGGGCTTCCCTCCCCGGACCACCCTGAGTCGCATTCCCCGGGGCCACTCGAGCCCGCCACGAGAGAGTGGTTTCCGCCGTTGAGAATCCACCCAGAAGATAGGGGCCCGGGGAGGGAAGCCCCCAACCCCACCCTCGCCGCTTACTTCAGCAACCCGACAACTCCAGTCTTCGAGGTTCTTCACGAGGGCCACGCGGGGAGCTGGATGGGGGAGGGGGGCAGCTCCGGAGACCCGTATCTTCTGCGTGTAGTCGAAGCCAACAACTACCCTATCGTGGCGGGCTTGAGTGGCCACACGGAATGCGACTCAGCGTGGTCTCCGGAGCTGCCCCCTCCCCCGTCCGGCGTGTAGATACCGAAACGCTACGCAACCTCGACATAGCGTGATCTCCGGAGCTGCCCCCCTCCCCCGTCCGGCGTGAAGAGACCGAAACGCTAGCGAGGAACAACCTCGGCGGCGACGCGCTCGATCTGGTTCCAGGTTTCGTCTTCGATGGGGATGCCGTCACGCCGCCGCTCGGCCTCCAGGCGCGCCTCGGGCTCGCCGGGGATCAGGATCTCCGTGGCGCCCTGGGCCAGCGGAGCCGACTTGACGAAGGCGAACAGCGAGGCGACCTGGGCGTGGAAGTCCGCGAGGGGCACGAACCGCTCCACGTCGAGGCAGATGATGAGCGTGCCGTTGGCGAAGAGGCCGGGGCCAGGCCCCGCGGGGCCCGTGCCCGAGAGAATGCCCCCGAGAATCTCCACGGCCAGCGACAGGCCGAAGCCCTTGTGCTCACCCGCGGTGAGCAGCGAGCCTACCGGATCGCCGTAGAAGATCTCCGGGTCCGTGGCCGGGCGCCCGCCCGCATCGATGAACCATCCCGGAGGCGCCTGCTGCTTCCGGTTCTTCTTCACGCGCATCTTCCCCTCGGCCACCACGCTTGTGGCGAAGTCGAGCACCATGGCGGGGCCGTCTTGACCCGGAACGCCGATGGCGTGTGGGTTGGTCCCGAGGCGCCGCGCGGCGCCGCCCCACGGCGCGACATTGAGCCCGTGCACGGCATTGACCCAGAGCATGCCCACCAGCCCCTGGCGCGCCGCCATCTCCGCATAGTCGGCGAGCCGGCCCACGTGCGTGGTGCGAGACAGTCCGACCGCGGCCAGTCCCGATGCCTTGGCCTTGGCGATCGCCATCTCCGTGCCCCGCCGCGCGACGACCTGGCCGAATCCGCGGCCGCCGTCGAGCCGGGCGGTCACCGGCGTCTCCGCCGTGACCGTCACGGGCGACTTCGGGTCGATTCCCCCCGTCTTCACGCCTTCCGCGTATTGGGGGATGCGGATGACACCGTGGGAATCGTGCCCGCGCAGGTTGGCGAGGACGAGGAGGCGGGCGATCCACGCGGCGTCGCTCGGCGGCGCGCCGAGTCCTTCGAAGATGCGGGTCGCCGTGCTCTCGAGACGGCCGGAATCGATGGTTGGCATGTCCGATACAATACCGCACGATGAAGGACGCGCGCGAGCCTCGCTCCGAGCCGCCCGTCTGGCGATCGCCCGACCTCGAGATCACCATCGGCATCTCCTCCTGCCTGCTCGGCGAAGCCGTCCGCTACGACGGCGGCCACCAGAAGGACTCCTACGTCACCGGCGCGCTTTCGCGCCATTTCACCTGGGTCTCCGTGTGTCCCGAGATGGAGCTGGGGCTGGGCGCCCCTCGCGAAACCATCCGTCTCGTCGGGGACGCGGGGGCACCGCGGCTCCTCGCCACCCAGAGCGGGACAGACCTGACCGAGGCCATGGACACCTACGCGCGGGCGCGCGTGGGCGGGCTGGGCGCCCTCCGGCTCTCCGGCTATATCCTCAAGGGCGCCTCGCCCTCCTGCGGCATGGAGCGCGTGAAGGTCTATTCGGAATCGGGCGTGCCCTCGCGAGCGGGGCGCGGCCTCTTCGCGCAGCGCCTCATGGACGCGTATCCGCTGTTGCCCGTGGAGGAAGAGGGCCGCCTGTCCGATCTGCGGCTTCGCGACAACTTCATCACGCGAGTCTTCGCCTACCGGCGGCTGCGCGCGCTCGTGGAGAGCGGGGCTCGCCCGAGGGACATCGTGGCCTTCCACACTGCGCACAAGCTCCTCCTCCTCGCCCACAGCCCGGTCGACTACGCGAAGCTGGGACGGCTCCTCGGCAATCTCAAGACCCTGCCCCGCGCGGAGTGGCTCGCCCGCTACGAGGAGGGCTTCATGCGGGCGCTCGCCGTCGCCGCCACTCCACGGAAGCACGTCAACGTGCTCCAGCACATCGTGGGATTTTTCAAGCTACGCCTCTCCCCCGTCGAAAGGCGGGAGCTCGGCGGTCTCATCGCGGACTTCGCCCAGGGCCTGGTGCCCCTGGTGGTTCCCGTCACCCTCATCAATCACTACGTGGCGAGGTTCGCGGTGTCCCATATCGCCGACCAGCTCTACCTCTCGCCCCACCCCAAGGAGCTCATGCTGCGCAATCACGTCTAGAGAGCCGGATTGCCTGGGCTGCGAGGTGTCCTCTTCCGACCGCGCGTCGCGAGGGCATAAACCTTGCCTAGCCAGCCAAACTTTCGTAACCTGAACCGGCGGAGTCGTGAAGCACGCGGACCTCCGCAAACGCGTGACCTCATTGGATCTTTTGGCATGAAAGGTCGCCACGACCTGTCGCGTCCGCCCGGCGCCGCGGGCGCCCCCACGCGCCTCTCGCGTCCGACGCGGACACCGGCCCGAGAGCACTTTCCGTGGGGCTATCTCGCGGCCTTCCTCTTCGGCACCGCGCTCATCTCCACCTTCATCTGGTTCCAGATCGAGGGCGAGCGGCAGACCGCCCTCGCCCAGTGGCAGGCGCGTGTCACCACCCTCGCGGAAGGCCGAGCGCGTCTCGTCTCCGACTGGTTCAAGGGGCGCCGCGCCGACGCCGACGTTCTCGCCTCCACGCCCGCCGTTCGCTCGCTCATGCTGGACACCGGCCGCAGCGTGGACGTCCGCAGCCAGATCGTCACGCAGCTCGATCGGGTTGCCTCGGCGTACGGCTATGCAGGCATCTCGCTCATGGATACGCGTGGACAGATTCTCGCGCGCTCCACCGGGGCGGCCGAGCTGGGACGGGAAAATGCCGAGGCGGCCGTGACGGCGGCCAAGAGCCGCTCCATGCACGTGGATCTCGTGGAGGAGGCATCGCACAAGTACCTGGTCATGAACGTGCCCGTCTTCGCCGACGGCGGGGTCGACTCGTCGCGGCCGCCCATGGGCGTGGTCTCCTTGCTCATGCGGCCGGAGGCTCGCCTCTTCCCGCTCCTGATCGACAACACCGTGCCCACGCGCACCGTCGAGACGCTGCTCTTTCGCACAGACGGGCCCAAGCCCTCCTACGTCTCCCCGCTCAAGGGTGACTCCGCGGGATGGTCGGCGATCGATCGCTCGCTGGAGACCCTGGCGCCCCTCGCCAGGCGCGCGGCCAATGGGCGGGACACCTTCGGCGAGATGCTCGACTACCGCGCCGCTCCCTCGTTCGCGGCAACACGCTGGATCGTCCCGCCGGGCTGGGGGCTCGTGGTCAAGGTCGACCGCGAGGAGGCTCTCGCCGAC
>DASYQB010000053.1:0-6033 GCA_036005985.1 Candidatus Methylomirabilota bacterium
AACATCTCGCTGGCGAGGTCGAGGGCGCGCGATTGCGCCGACCGCTGGCCGTCGCTCGAGGGCTGGAGGACGCGGAGCTTGTCCTGGAGCGCCTCCAGCGCCGTCGATCGCTCCACCGCGGTGAGCCCGGAGACGCCGGTCTTCTGGTCCGGCCACACCATCTCGATGGTGGCGGCCACGCCGCGGCGGAGCTGCTCGCGGGCCTCTCTCGCCTCAGGCCCGTAGCCGGCGAGGACCCGGTCGAGCACGATGATCCTCGCCGCGTTCTGGGTCAGCCCGGCGTTGACCGAGTCGAACGAGCTCTTGGCCGAGCCCACGAGCAGGCCCAGGACGAGGGCGGCCAGGGTGGCGATGAGGCCGGCGCCAGCTTCACCGTGTCCTTGGAATCATCGCGCAGGTGATGCTCGGGGAGACAGCGGCGTATGAGCATGCCGAGCATGGCGCTGCCGAAGATCACGGCGAAGCTGATGAGTCCGACGAGGGAAGCGCTCATGGCCGGGTCACTCCCTCGCCCCGCTTGCGGCGGGAGCGCACATACGTGAGCTGGGCGCCGAAGAAGACGATCATCGACGCGTAGAACACCCAGACCGTCATGACCACCAGCGAGCCGGCCGCCCCGTAGAGAGAGCCCACGCTCGCCCGACCCAGATAGAGCCCGATGAGGCTCTTGCCGATGGTGAAGAGCACGGCGGTGGTGACCGCCCCCACCCACACGTCGCTCCATGCCACCGGCGCATCCGGGAGCACCTTGAAAATGGTGGCGAAGAGGAGGGTGACCACGATCAGCGACACGAGCAGGTTCAGACCCTCGAGGACGAGAGCGGCGTCGCTCAGCCCTCCAAGGGCGCGCTCCCCGAAGGCGGCCACCGCCGCGCTGATGACGAGGGAGACGAGGAGGAGGAAGCCGACGGCGAGGACCATGGCCAGCGAGAGCAGGCGCTCCTTGATGAACACCCACACCATGCTGGCCTGGGGACTCTCCTCCACCTTCCAGATGCGATTCAACGAGTTCTGCAGCTGCACGAACACCGTGGTCGCCCCGAGGAGGAGCACGCCGATGCCGAAGATGACGGAGAGCGCGCCTTTCTCCGGGTCGCGGGCGTGGCGCAGCACGGTGCGCACGACGTCGCTGCCCTCGGCGCCCACGAGGAGGCGCATCTCGGTCACGATGCGACTCTCCACGGTGGCCCGGTCGAAGACGAGGGCTCCCACGGCCACCGCCATGAGGACGAGCGGGGCGAGGGAGAGAAGGGTGTAGTAGGACAGCGCCGCTGCGAGCTCCATGGGCCGATGCGACCAGTACTCGCGCGCGAGCTCCTTGAGCGCCGTCATTGGCCCCACATGGTAGCATCGCTCCGCCATGGACTTCGGCATCGTCACCGCCAAGGTGGACGAGATCGGCTACATCACCCACGCCGAGAATCTCGGCTTCAGCCACTGCTGGGTCACGGACAGCCAGATGATCCGGTCCAACTGCTGGGCCGTCCTCGCCCTCGCCGCCCGCGACACGCGCCGGATGCGTCTGGGCACTGGGGTGAACGTGCCCGGCCTTCGCCTCGCCCCCGTGGCCGCCAACGGCATCGCCACCATCAACCGTCTCGCCCCCGGGCGCTGCTTCATCAGCTTCGGCACCGGCCACACCGCCATGCGCACCCTCGGCCACAAGCCCATGCGCCTCGCCCCGTTCCGCGAGTACGTGAAGGTGGTGCGCGCCCTCCTCGCGGGTCACGAGGTGGACTACACCCTCGACGGCGAGACGCATCCCATCCGCTTCCAGATGCGCGAGCACCACTTCATCGACCTCGAGCATCCGATCCCCCTCTACATCGCTGGCTTCGGTCCCAAGGCCCAGGCCCTCGCGGGCGAGCTCGCCGACGGGCTCGTCTCCGGTCTCCCGCGCGGAGGCAGCGTGCCCGCCATGCTCGCCCACGCCGAGCGCGGCGCCGCCCAGGCCGGGCGCGCCCTCCCCGCGGACTTCCTCACCGCGGCCATGGTGACCCTGGCCATGCGCGAGCCCGGGGAGGACCTCGCCTCGGAGCGCATCATCGCGGAGTGCGGCCCCGCCATCATCTCCGGGCTTCACTATCTGGTGGCGCGCCATCTCGAAACGGGCGAGGACCCGCCCGAGTATGCGCGGCCGATCTGGAAGGGCTACCTGGACTGGCTCAATCAGGCTCCGCCCGCCCAGCGGCATCAGCGGCTTCACGGCAGCCACTACAGCTTCCTCGATCCCGAGGAGGCGCGCTTCATCACCCCTGCTCTCGTGGAAGCGGTCTGCCTCGCCGGCGTGCCCGAAGAGATCGTGGAGCGCGTGCGCGCGCTCGAGAAGCAGGGGCTGACCCAGATCATGCTCTATCCGCCCCTCAACCGGCAGTACCGCGTCATCGAGGACTTCGCGACGTCGGTCATGGCCCGGCTCTGAGGTGGTCGACACCATCCGCACCCCCGAGGGACAGTTCACCGCCGAGGTGACGGGAGCGGCGGACGCTCCCCTCGTGCTCCTCCTTCACGGCTATCCCCAGACACGCCACACCTGGCGGGAGCAGGTGCCCGCCCTCGGCGCGGCCGGCTATCACGCGGTCGCCCCCGATCAGCGCGGCTATTCCGCGGGCGTGCGCCCCGATCCGTCGGAGAATCTCGCCGCCTACGGGATCGACCGGCTCGTGGCCGACGTGCTCGACCTCGCGGCGGCGAACGGACACGCGGCCCGCCCTTTTCATCTCGTGGGCCACGACTGGGGCGGCCAGGTCGCCTGGTGCGTCGCCCATCGTCATCCGGAGCGCCTCGCCTCGCTCACCGTGCTCTCGCGTCCGCATCCGGCGGCCTTCCGTCGTGCCTTCCGTGAGGACGCCGACAACCAGAAATACCGCTCACGCCATCACAAGGCCTTTCTCGATCCGAGCACGGCCACCCGCCTCCTCGAGGACGGCGGCCGGCGGCTGCGCCGGCAGCTCAGAGAGAGCCGCGTGCCCGAGGCGGCGTGCGAAGAATATCTCTCCGTGCTCGGCCACCGCGCTGCGCTCGAAGCCGCACTCTCTTGGTACCGGGCCGCGGGTGCCCTCGCGAGCATGGAAGTCGGGACGGTGGCCGTGCCCACGCTCTACATATGGGGCGACGAGGATCACAGCGTGGGGCGCTCGGCCGCGACGTGGACGGCCGAGCACGTGACCGGCCCCTATCGCTTCGAGGTCATCCCGGGCATCGGGCACTTCATCACGGACCAGATTCCCGCCGCCGTCACGCGGCTTCTCCTCTCACACCTCGCCGCCTCGTCCTCCTGACCCGGGCCGCGGCCCCGGCATCCCGATGGCCACGCCGCCCAGCACGAGCACGATGGCGAGCACGAGGGACAGGGTCACCGGCTCGCCGAGCCACAGGGTGGCCGTGATCACGCTCACCACCGGGGTGGCGAGCAGTCCGAGCGACGTGGTGACGGCGGGCAGGTGCCGGCTCGCCATGGCCACCGCCCAGTACGCCACCGCCGTCCCCGGAATCCCCAGGTAGACGAGGAGGAGGACGAAGCGCGGGCTCCAGTCGACGTGGGGGAGCGGCGTGCTCGTGAGGGCGATCGGGATGAGGATCAGAGTCGTGAGCAGCGTCTCCCACGGAATGAGCACGAACGGAGTGGAGACCCACCGGTGGGCCCGGATGTGCACGATGCTGGCCGCCCAGAGAAGTGCCGCCACGACAATGGCCAGGTTGCCGAGCACGACCCGGTGATCGCTCCAGTCGAAGGTGAGCGGATTGAAGAGCGAGACGAGACCGGCCAGCCCCACCACCACACCGACGATCCGCCGCGGGGTGAGTGGCTCGTGGAGGAGAAAAGCGGCGGCCGGCGTGACCCAGAGCGGTGTGGTGTAAGCGAGGACCACGGTGCGGCCGGTCGGCACCAGCCCCAGCCCCCAGCTCGCGAGAAGATTGAAGCCCACCATGTGGAGCAGGGTGATGCTGATGAGCACGGACAGGTCTTTGCGCGGAGGCAAGGTGAGCCGGGCGCTCGCCGCCTGGAGGCAGAAGAGCGCGATGGTGGCGATGGCCGCGCGCAGGGAGACGGCCCAGACCGGGGGGAGGGTCGCCAGCACGACCTTGTTCACCGGCCATGTCAGTCCCCAGGCCAGCACCACGGTGATGAGGGCGAGGAGGCCCTGGCGGCGGGAGCTCGATGCCACGTGATCGATCAGGACAACGTGGGCGGGTGAACGACCGAGCGTGGCATCGTCCGCGATAGTGCCGCCTCGCCGGAGACGGCGTCAAGTTTGACTGCCCGCATGCGCTCTGGCAGGATCGGCGGAGTCGGGTCGTACCTGCCGCATCAGGCCGCGCCGTCAAGAGGAGAGAGGCAATGACGCCTGAAGACATCCTCTCGCACCCCGCCCGGGTGCTCACCCCGGAGCAGCGCCGCTACTATTTCGACAACGGCTACGTGGTGGTGGAGGGCGCCATCGGCCGGCCGTGGCTGGATCGCCTGCGCGACGCCTCCGCGGAAATGGTGGAGCGCGCGCGGCCCCTGACCCAGTCGGAAGGCGGCTTCGTCCTCGAGGACGGCCACACCGCCGACGCGCCTCGCCTCCGCCGTCTCTCCAATCCGGTCGAGCATCACCCCGCGTTCTGGGAGTTCGCCTCCCAGTCGTCGGTGGCCGACGCGGCGGCCGACGTGTGCGGACCGGACGTGAAGTTCTATCATTCCAAGCTCAACTTCAAGTGGGCGCGCGGCGGACAGGACTTCAAGTGGCATCACGACATCAACGCGTGGCCCCACACCAACTACTCGCCGGTGACCATGGGCCTCTATCTCGAGGACTGCGAGCTGGAGCAAGGCCCTCTCATCGTCATCAAGGGCAGCCACGATCGCCCCTTGTACAGCATGTACGACGACACCGGTCGCTGGGTGCTCAGCATTCCCGAGGAAAAGCTGGCGTGGGCGGGGCCCGAGCAGCGCGACTACCTCACGGGACCCGCGGGTACCCTGGCCATCCTGAACTGCCGCACTGTGCATGGCTCCGCGCGCAACGACTCGCCGCGCGGCCGGCCCTTTCTCCTCAACGTCTATTCGTCGGCCGACGCCTTCGCGTACCGCGCGAACCCGCTCGCCAACCGCTACGAGGGCACCATCGTGCGCGGGAAGCCCGCGCGCTGGGCACATCACGATCCGCGGCCGTGCGAGATCCCTCCGGACTGGTCAGGCGGCTACGGGGGGCCGTGGCAGCACCAGAAGGACGCCAACGCTCCGACCATCGAGACGACCACGGTCTCGCCCACTCCGGCCGGACGGAGATCCGACTACTGAGCTTTCGCGTCCTGTCGCGCCCGGCTGTGGCCATGGCCGGGCCCGCCTTCACAACCATCCTGCGCGAGCACGCCTACCGGCGCCTCTGGATCTCCGGCTTCTGCATCAACACCGCGCGCTGGATGGATCTGGTCGTGCTCGGCTGGATCGCCCTCCAGATCACCGGCTCCCCGTTCATGGTCGGACTGGCGGTCTTCGTCCGCTCGGCGCCCATGATCGCCCTCGGCCCCTTTGCGGGCGTGGTGGCGGACCGCCTCCATCGCGGGCGCGTGCTCCTCTTCACCCAGTCGCTGGGCATCGCCACCGCCCTCGCCCTCTCGCTTCTTTTCGCCACGGGCCACGGCGGCTACTGGCCGCTCGTGGGCCTCGAGATGCTCTTCGGCGTCTTGTGGGCGCTGGACTTTCCCGCGCGGCGAACCGCCCTCTTCTCCTTGGTGGGCGCGGGCCGGGTGGCCACCGCCATCTCGCTCGAGACGGTGTCCATGCAGCTCGCGAAGATGGTCGGCCCGGTCCTCGCGGGCGTGGGATTGGCCAAGCTGGGCCCGGGAGCGTGCTTCGCGGCCATGGCCGTCCTCTACGCCGGGGGCCTGTGCGTCTCCGTCGGCCTCGGCTCACGCATCGGTCGCGTGGCGCACGGAGCGTCCGTGTCGATGAGGGCCAGCCTCGGCGCGGGCTTCCGGGCGGCGTGGCAGGAGCCCACGGTGCGCGACGTGCTCATCATCACCGTGCTGATGAACGTGCTCCTC
>DASYQB010000054.1:0-4606 GCA_036005985.1 Candidatus Methylomirabilota bacterium
CTAGGGCCGGTCGGGGGCCGAGCGGTCGGGCTTCAGGCCGTCGTCGACTGGCCCGCCTCGCGTTGGCCCGTCTCTCGTTGGAAAGAAACGCCCGGTGGCCCGGGCGAAGACTTCGCCCGTGGCGAGATCTTCGATTGTGCCCTCCAGATCGAGATATTTCTCCGACTGCCTCACCGCCCGGCCGCGGCCGAGCAGCGGACGCTCGATCGGCGTGCGCTTCACGTAGCGCACGCTCAGCTCGCCCGTCCAGTGCACGCGACCGGTATGGCCCACCGCCGCGCCCGCGAGCACCTCGTCGAGATAGGCGGCCACGATGCCTCCGTGGGCGCCCTCGGGCGGCCCCTCGAAGCGTCGAGGCACGATGATGGGCGAGAGCACCTCGCCCGCGCCGCGGAAGGTGCGCACGCGCAGGCCGATGTCATGACTGGGTCCGCAGCCGAAGCACTGATGAAAGCGGCTGCCCGGCGCGGTGTATCGGATTTCCTCGAGGGAGGCGAAGACCGGCTCGAAGGGCGCGGGGAGGCCCGGCTCGTGCCGCACGGGCCCTTTATCGAGCGGCATCGCTCACCCCGAAGTATTTCTGGAGAAGCGGGCTCCAGGCGCGGAGGGGGCGGGTGGGCTTGCCCTGCTCCTTCGCGCCGTCATCCCAGCGCCGGAGACGAAGGGCGTCCGTCCACCACGGATGGGTCGCCGCGCGCGCCGCCTCCTCGGCCGTCATGACTCCGCCCTGGAGGGTCAAGGTGTGCTTCGAGCCCTTGGAGAGCGTGTCGTAGTAGCCGGGGTCGGTGGCGCAGAGATAGCGCTTGGCATCGGCGTGGGCGCGAATCAGGAAGGCGACGCGCTCCGGCACATAGGGAGCGACCAGATCCGCGCCGGCCTCGTGATGGCCGCGCGGCGTTCCCGCCTTCGTCCCCGTCTGCTCCAGCGTGTCGCTGATCCCCTCCTGCGCCACGGCGTAGCGGCCCACGTCGTGGAGGAGGCAGGCGAGCACGATCTCCTCGTCGGCGCCTGCGCCGTCGGCCAGCTCGGCGCACTGAAGGGCATGGGCGAGCTCGTTGACGCGCTCGCGTCCGTACTGCCGCGCCGCGGAGCTCGTCATCGTCTCGATCAGCCGGTCCGCCATGGTGGTCATGGCCCTGGAGTATACCCAGCCGTCGGCCCGGTCACCTACTCAAGACGGTCAGCTTCAAGCGAGAGCCATCGGCCGCGTGACGTCTTTACTTGTCCAGCCAGACCTCTTGCATCCGGCCATACGAGTAGAGGTAGTGGTGGGGGACGAGGTTCTTCACGTGCGGCCACTGGGCGTTGTAGTCGAAGCGCCAGCCCATCATGGGCCGGGCCGCGTCCTCCTCGAGCTTGCGGAGAATTTGCTGCACGAGGGCGAGGCGCTTCTTCTGGTCCAGCTCCTGTGACTGCTGGTCGATCAGCTTCATCACCTGCTCGTTGCAATAGCCCGTGTAGTTCCTGATCGACGTGCACGAGAAGTTCTCGTAGAAGTTCGCGTCGGGGTCGTCGAGGCCGAAGCCGCTGATGTTGGCCCCGATCTGGTACTCCTTGCGCGCGAGGAGCCCGTACCATTGCACGGTGTCCACCTGCTTGAGCGTCCCCTCCACTCCCACCTGCCGGAGCTCGCTGATCACGAACGACGCGAAGTCGATGTAGGAAGCGATGCCGCGGACGAGCACCTCGGCCTTGAGGGGATTGGCGGTGGGGAAGCCCGCCTCCGCGAGAAGCTTGCGCGCCTTGGCCTTGTCCTCGGCGGGATTGCCGTAGCCGGGGAGCTGGGCGAGGTCCTTCTCGCCGAGCCCCCACAGGCCATACGGCCGAGGGGCGAGGGCGGCGCCCACGGTCGCTCCGCCCTGTGCCACCGAGCGGACGTAGGCGTGGCGATCGATAGCGAAGGAGAGAGCCCGGCGCACGCGCACGTCGTTGAAGGGGGGCCGCGTTCCGTTGATGAGGAGGTTATCGGCGGTTCCCGCTCCCACCTGGGTGATCACCATGGCGGGTACAGCAGCCTTGAGCTGCTCGGCGATGGAGCGCGTCGTCTCGCCGGGGGAGGCGGCGTCGAGTCGGCCGCTCTGGATAGCCGCGGTGCGGGTGCCCCGCTCCGAGATGATCAGATACTTGAGCCCGTCGAGATACGGCCGGCCCTTCACGAAATAGTCCGGGTTCTTCACGTACTCCACGAACTCGCCCTTGCGCCACTCCTTGAGCTTGAAGGGCCCGGTGCCCACGCAGCGGTTCCGGTGCTCGGCCGGCGGCACATGCGCCGGATAGACCGGGGACTGGCCGGACGCGAGCATGAGAAGCATAGAGGGCTGGGGGCGCTTGAGGTGGAAGACGACGGTGTGAGGCTCCGCGGCCTCCACCGCCTCCACGTTGGCGTACCAGTCCTTGCGCGGGTTGATCCGGAGCTTGGCCGTGGCCTCCGGGACCTCGCGAATCATGTCGAAGGTGAACTTGACGTCCTTCGACGTGAACGGCTTGCCGTCGTGCCAGCGCACGTCCTTGCGGAGGAAGAACACGAGGTTCCGGTAGCCGTCCTGCCACGACCACTTTTCGGCCAGCTCCCCCACCACGGTGTCCGCGCTCTCCACGCGCTTGAGCTGATCGAAGACGACGAGATTGTTGAAGCATGGTAGAGCCGGCCACACCGTGGCGATGGTCGCCGTCTCGTGTATGGCGAAGCCGACGGCGAGCTCCTCCCGCTGCATGAGATTGATGACGCCACCCGACTTGGGCGTCTGCGCCATGGCGACCGACGCGAGGAAGAGCGCGACAGCGACCATACCGACAAGCTTCATGCGGCGAGCGGCCTGGATCATCGCATCTCCTTGGTCCCGGAGGGAGTTCGTGGGCGTGAGCGGTAGCATAGCATCGGCGGATCGCGGTCATCGGAGCTGGCCAAATACCAGTCGTGCTCCCAGGGCCAACGCGGCTCCCCCGATGATCACGAGGAGCACGCTCTCCCCTCTTCCGCCGAGCGTACCCGCGAGGAGTGGCCCGAGAAAGATGGCGGAGTCCACGCCGACCCGGTACAGTCCCGTCCGCCACGCGAGACGCGCCACCGGCGTGTGCTCACGGATCACGCCCAGAGGCAACATCCAGCCGGCCAGTCCCAGCCCCAGGCAGGCGCAGCCGATCGCGAACAATGGAAAGGGACCCACGCCGACGCCGAGGACGCCCAGCCCGAGCAAGATGCTCGACGCGCCGAGGATCAGACCGTGGCCCACGCGGTCGGCGAGCCGGCCCAATGGGATCAGGGCCATGAGGTCGATGGCCTGGGCCATGCCGAGAAGCCACGAGATGCCCGTGCGCGTGAGGCCGAACTCGCGCGTCCCCCGGATGGGGATCACGAACCCGCTCACCGACGACCACGAGAGCGCAAAGACCATGCCCGCCCCGAACATCAGCCCGATCACGCCGCCGTTGTCTCGTCTCCGGGGCATCCCCTCTCCTGCCGTCGCGTGGGCGCCCGGCATGGATGCAGTTTCGGGAAACGCGCGTCGCAGGGCGGGAATCATGAGAAGGGGAACAAGGGCGGGGATGGAGACGAGGAGCAGCGACACCTTCCATCCCCATGCCGACGGGATCAGAGCGACCACTCCCAG
The DNA here is from genome assembly GCA_036005985.1 of Candidatus Methylomirabilota bacterium. Taxonomy (GTDB): domain Bacteria; phylum Methylomirabilota; class Methylomirabilia; order Rokubacteriales; family CSP1-6; genus AR37. The sequence continues at coordinate 3,612 of DASYQB010000054.1, forward strand.
GCCGCCCAGGATGCCGAGCATGCCGGCGAACTCGAAGATGTTGAGCCTCAACGACGCGCTCGTCCGCCGCGACTCCACCAGTATGGCGGTGAGCCCGCCCACCATGGTCAGGGTGTGCGAGATCCCGAGGAGAAAGCGTCCGGCGAGAAGAACGGGCAAGGGACCGGCGCTCACGAGGAGGCCGACGCCCAGGACGAGAACAACGGGGGCGGCTATGAGCGTCACGGCGAGGCGCCGGGCGGCGAGGGCGCCCACGGGCATGGCGGCAGCCATACGCGCGAACCCGAAAGCACTCGCCACCAGCCCGAGCTGCCAGTCGGGAAGCGACTGGGCCCGGCCGATCTCGGGGAGGAGCGGGCCGAACGCTCCGACGCCGAAGGTATTGCAGAAAAGCAGGACGAAGAGAAGACCGGTGCGGTCGAGCCGGGCGAAACGGCCCGGGCCTGTCACTTACCCGGGCCTGTCACTTAAATGAGCGCTCGGTCCACCATGGGTAGTACGGCGGCATGTCGCGGCTGGGCGTGAGGGGGAAGCGGGGCGCGCGCTTCTCGAGAAAGGACGCGATGCCCTCGCGCGCGTCGGCGGAGCGCCCCGTCCAATCCATGCCGCGCGAATCGAGCCGATGCCCTTCCATCGGATGGTCGGTGCCGAGCAGCTTCCACATCATCTGACGGGCCAGGGCTACCGAGACCGCCGAGGTATTGTCGGCGATCTCCCGCGCCAATGCCCGCGCGGTGGGGAGGAGCGCGTCGGGCTCGACTACCCGGCTCACCAGTCCCCCCGCCAAGGCCTCCTCCGCGCCGAAAACCCGGCCGGTATAGACCCATTCCGCTGCCCGCTGCATGCCCACGAGGCGGGGGAGGAACCACGTGCTGCAGGCCTCGGGCACCACGCCACGGCGCGCGAAGACGAATCCGATCCGCGCCAACGAAGACGCGATGCGGATGTCCATGGGCAGGGTCATGGTGACGCCGAAGCCCACCGCGGGTCCATTG
>DASYQB010000055.1:0-3459 GCA_036005985.1 Candidatus Methylomirabilota bacterium
GCGGGTGATGCTGTCGAGAGCGATGCGGCCGGTGAAGGCGAGGGTCATGCGCGGGTTGACGCTCCAGCCGTCGAGACCGTTGAGCAGGCTGATCTCGTCACAGGTGGACGGCGCATCGAAGCAGTTGACGCGCGAGAGGCGGACGCGTCGGCCGGTGAGCTGGCGGGGATCGGCCTCGGTGAGTTGGTCGGTGGGGAAGAGCATCCTCACCTCGGTCGCCTCCACGGGGGCGACGGAGACGAGGAGCAGCGAGAAGGCAGCGGCGAGTCCTGCTCGCCGCACGATCACTTCGGAGCGGGAGCCGGTGGCTTGGGCGCGGGCGCCTCGGGGCTCTTGCGCGGCTGCGTCGGACGGGCCGCCGGCGTGGCCGTCTGATACGGGCCGACCACCACCTCGAGCTCCTGCTCTTTGCCCCCGCGCATGACGAAGAGCTTGACGGAGCGGCCCACCGGCGTGCTCGCGATGATGCGCTGCAGGTCGCGCATGCTTTCGATCTGCGTGCCGTCCACGGCCAGCACCACGTCGTCGGCCTTGAGGCCGCCCTTGTCGGCGGGCTGCCCGGCCACCACGTGGCGGATCAGTACACCGCGCGCTTCCTTCAGCTGGTACTTGGGCAGATCATCGTCGCCCACGTCGGCGATCCCCACGCCGAGCCAGCCCCATTCCACCTTGCCCTTGGAGGCGAGCTGGGGCAGGAGGCCCTTGACGAGGTTGATCGGGATGGCAAAGCCGATGGTGCCATTGCGCGCGGCCATACTGTTGATGCCGATCACCTCGCCCGCCATGTTGACGAGCGGGCCGCCGGAGTTTCCCGGATTGACGGTGGCATCGGTCTGGATGAAGTCGAAGCCGGGGGCGGCGGCGAGGAGCGGCTGACCTTTCCGGCTCACGATGCCGAAGGACACGGACTGCTCGAGACCGAAGGGCTGTCCGAGAGCCAGCACGAACTCGCCGACGCGGATGCGATTCGAGTCACCGAGGGCGGCCACGGGAAGGCCGGTGGCCTCGATCTTGACCAGGGCCAGATCCACCCGCTCGTCCTTGCCCACGAGCCTGCCCTCGAAGCGGCGGCCGTCCGCCAGCTTCACCTGGATGCGGTCCGCCTCGGCCACCACGTGCTCGTTGGTGACGAGATAGCCGTCGGAGCGGATCAGGACCCCCGAGCCGGACGTGCGGCGCTCTTCGGGCGTCCCGGGCTGCTGTTCCCCCTCGGTCTGCTGCTCCGCCGCGCGGCGCACCCGTACCTGGACCAGCGTGGGCTTGAGCTTCTCGGCGAGATTGTTCATGTGATCGTTGAGGCGCGCGATGTCGGCGGGCGTCTTGGCATTGCTGCTTTCCGTCCACAGCGGCCCCGAAGGATTCGTGGGCTGGGCCGCGACGGGACTGGCCAGCGCCGCGCAGAGCATGAGCGCCATGAAGATCTGGTTGAGGTGCCTCGACATTTGCCACTCCTCCGTGTTGCCGGGATCGGCCGAGCCGGATCGAATGAGACTACTTTCGAGTATAACCCGGAGGGCCCTAGCGCCTCACCTCGCGGATCAGGTGGGGAAGCTCGGGAATTATGAGCTTTTCCAGGGCCAGCCGGCAGGCATTGGGCGAGCCCGGCAGGGAGAAGAGTACGCGGCCCTGGACCACTCCACCCTGCGCTCGCGAGAGCATGGCCGCCGCGCCGATCTCCTGGTACGAGAGCATGCGGAAAAGCTCGCCGAACCCGGTCAGCCGCTTGTCGAGAAGCGCCTCGATGGCCTCGAAGGTCGAGTCCCGGCTGGTGATGCCCGTCCCGCCGGTGAGGATGAAGGCCTCCACCGAGGGCGCCGCGCAGCCCGAGCGGATCACCGCGGTGACCTGGGCGGGATCGTCCTTCACGATGGCGTGGCCCGCCACGCGATGGCCCGCCGCGGTCAGGAGCTCGCGTATGAGCTTCCCGCTCGTGTCGGTCTCCGGCGTCTTCGAGTCCGACATGGTGAGCACGAAGCAGCCCACGGACACCGGGGCGTTCGCCTTGTGCTCCTGGGGGACGGAATCCTTCACGCGCTCTCCTCGAGATAGACGGCGCCGTCTTCCACGGTGACGGTGAAGCGCGGCACCGACTCTCCGGGGATGGTCATGCACACGCCGGAGCGAAGATCGAACTCCCAGCCGTGAAGGGGGCACGTGACGATGTCACCCTCGACGCGGCCGTCGCAGAGATTGCCACCCTTGTGCGCGCACTCGTTGCCGAGGGCGAAGATCTCGTCGCCCCGGCGGAAGAGAGCCACGTCGAGGCCGTTCACCACCGCCAGCTCCACGCCCCCGTCGGGGAGGGACGCGAGGGCTAAAGCTCTTACGCGGGGCATTTGCTCCCCCTCACCCTGCCCTCCCCCCCTCCGGGGGCGAGGGATGCGCGGGAGCCCGATCCCCTCTCCCCTCCGGGGAGAGGGCAGGGTGAGGGGCGACTCGCGGAGCGTTCTGGTATGACTCGTCAAGAATCTCCGCGATGTGCAGAACCTTGATAGGCGCTCCCGCGACCTCGAGTCCCTGAGCGATCTGGATGATGCACCCGGGATTGGCAGTGACCACGGCCTCGGCGCCCGTCGCCTGTATATGCGCCACCTTGCGCTCCTGGAGCTGCCGTGCCATCTCGGGCTGGGTCAGGTTGTACGTCCCCGCCGAGCCGCAGCACCAGTCCGATTCCTTGAGGGGCACCAGCGTGAGTCCCGGAATCTGGCCGAGCAGTGCGCGGGGCTGCTTCGATATCTTCTGCCCGTGCACGATGTGGCAGGGGTCGTGATAGGTCACCGTCTTGTTCACCGCGCCGAGGGGACCACGGAGCGGCTCGGTAGCGAGGAACTCGGCGAGGTCGCGGACCTTGGCGGTGAAGCGCGCCGCCCGCTCCCGCCACGCAGGATCGTCTGCGAGCAATACGTCATAGGCCTTCATGTGGGCGCCGCAGCCGGAGGTGTTCACCACCACCGCGTCCACCTTCGCCGCCTCGAACACCTCGATCGTGCGCTTGGCGAGAGCGACAGCGAGATCGTGCTCGCCCGCGTGCGCGTGGAGCGCTCCGCAACACGTCTGCGCGCGCGGCGCCACGACCTCCGCGCCGTTTCGCGCGAGCACCCGAGCCGTGGCGCGGTTCTGCGACCCGAAGGCGATCTGCTGGATGCAGCCGGTGAGCATGCCCACGCGCGCCCGCCGCGGTTCCTCGGCGGGTGTCAGCTCGGGAAGCGGAGCGCGCTCGCGCGCGGGCGGCAGCGAAGGCAGCAGCGGCTCCCAGTCGGCGAGCGGCGACGGCAGGAGCTTGAGGAAACCCGTGGCGCGCGCGAGACTCCGTAGCCCACTCACCTGATAGAAGCGGAGCCCTGCCGCGGCCAGGCCGAGCAGTCGCGGTCTCGGCAGGAGCACGGCGAAGTTCATCCAGCGGAAGAGACGGCGCAGCGGCCCGCCGGGACGCTGCCGCTCGATCTCCGCCCGTGCGGC
>DASYQB010000056.1:0-4949 GCA_036005985.1 Candidatus Methylomirabilota bacterium
CCCCCTCGGCCCGTTCGTCCTCGCCCGGCTTGACCCAGATCGGCGCGCCGACGTCGACGCGATACCGACCGTCGCGGGTCATGGTGCAGAAGGCGGGTAGCACGGGCGCACCGGCGGCCCGGGCGAGCACGAACGGGCCGAGGGGGAAGGCGGCAGTTGAGCCGAAGAAGGACACGAGCCGGTCTCCGCGCTCGCCCGTGGGCCGATCGCCCTGCATGGCCACGGCCTCCCTGCGTCTGAGCGCGGCGAGAAGCCCCAGCGTCGCCGCGGGATGGCTGCGTGTCACGAAGCACAGCTCCGGAGCATTCACGCGCAGATGTCGCTCCAGCGCCGCGTCCTCCTCGGGGGACAGGACGACGTGGGTGCGCGGCGCGCCCCCGCGACAGGCGAGCAGTCGTCCTCCGAGCTCCCAGTTGCCGAGATGCGCGGTGACGAGGACGGCGCCGTGTCCCGCCGCGAACACCGCACCGAGATGCTCATCGCCCACGCGCTCCGCGACATAGCGGCGGAGCCGGACCGTATCGGCACGATTGAGAATGAGCAGATCCGCGAAGAACGCGCCGAAGTTGGCGAAGGTGTCGTCCACGGCAGCGTCAAGCTCGCGCGGCGCCGCGCCCGCGAGCACGCGCTCCAGGTTGGCCCGCACCCGGCTCCGCTCAGCGGGGAGGGCGCGCCCTACCCCGCGCGCCACAACACGCGCGACGGAAAGGCGCATCCGCCGTGGCAGCACGGCCGCCGCGGCCCGCGCCAGTCGGTAGTAGGCGAGGCGGTTGAGCCCGTGCGAGTACCACCGCGGCTTGACGACCGTACCACCTTGGGCCACGTGTGGCGTCATGGCTGGTGGTCAGAGGAGCGGAGAGTAGTACATGCGGAAGGCCCGGATCACACCCGGCTCCGTGTCGTAGACGCCCGAGGCGAAGAAGCGGCGGTCGGCGCGATCGAAAGCGACCCAGCCCGGAGCCTCCGGCTCATTGGGATCGTAGACGATGAACTCGAGGAACCGGCCCTCGTAGATCCGGTAGTCGTAGGCGACCACGGTGTGGTTCAGCTCGACCTTGGGGAGATTGGTCACAAGGAGCTGCACGGGATTTCCCTGTTCGAGCTCGGCCAGCGTCTCCTCGGCCACGCGCTCCTGCTGCCCGCGTGTCCAGGGAAGGAAGACGCGCCAGTTGGTCCAGTGCACCATGGTCCAGAAGCGCCCGCCCAATCCCGTCTTCACCGCCTCCTCCTGGGCGGCGGAGAGCTCGTGGAGCGAGGCGTAGCCGGGAATGACGATCCGCTGGCTGGGCGGCGGCACCTCCTCCCACGGCGCGCGCGCCACCACTTGGCTCACCAGCCCCGTGTACACCGCGGGCTCGACGCGGGGAAGGTCGGGAGCGAAGCGCGCGAAGCGGTGGAACTGGGTCACCGCCCGGGCCATGACGAAACAGTAGTTGGCGTAGAGCTCCGTCTTGCCCGGATTCTTCCAGCGGATCTCGTTGGCGAAGGCGAAGGTATCGACGCCGAAGCGGATGGAGGCGCCCGGGGCGGGACGGGAAGCGTGACGGTCGATGGCGGGGGCCGACGCGCAGCCCATGAACAGGAGCGCGACCAGAAGCGGAAACCGAAGCATGCGCGTCATCGCTCGAATCGATTCTACCTCGCCGTCAGCCCTGGATGGAATAGCCTCCGTCGACCGGGATGGCCGCGCCCGTGACAAAGTCGGAGGCGGGGCTCGCGAGGAAGACCGCGACGCCCGCCATGTCCTGCTCGACACCCCAGCGCTTGGCCGGGGTGCGCCGGAGCACGTTGTCGTGGAGCCCCGCCACCTCGGCGCGCGCGTTGCGCGTGAGCTCGGTGTCGATCCAGCCCGGCAGCACCGCGTTGACCTGGATATTGTCGCCGGCCCAGCCCGCGGCCATGGCCCGCGTCAGCTGGACTATTCCACCCTTGGAGGCGGCGTAGGCGGGGGCGAAGGAGGCACCAAAGATAGACATCATGGACCCGATATTGATGATCTTGCCCCCGCCCTGCTTCTTCATGATCGGGTGGCAGGCGCGGCTCGCCAGGAACGCGCTGGTGAGGTTGGTGCCGAGGACCTGCTGCCATTCGCCGAGGGCCAGGCTCTCCACGGGCTTGCGGATATTCATGCCGGCGTTGTTGATGAGCACGTCGAGCCGGCCGAAGCGCGCCATGGTGGCCTTGACGAGCGCCTCCACGGACGCCTCCTCGTCCACGTTCACCTCGATGGCCTCCGCCTGCGCCCCCATGCCCCGGAGCTCGGCCACCGCGCGCGCGCTCTTCTCGCGGTTGCGTCCCGCCACCACCACCGCCGCCCCCGCCTCGGCCAGCCCACGCCCCATGCCGAGCCCGATCCCTCCATTGCCTCCCGTGACCACGGCCACCCGCCCCTTCAAATCAAATGCTCCCACGCGCAGGATCCTCCTCATGAACTCATCAGGTGAGCCTAGGTGAAGCGCAGTGTATAACGGGCCGCCGATAAGGGGCCATCTGCTTCGTTGGCGCCCTCGGCCTCGCGCTCAACGTAGAGAGACTACGCCTCGCGCGGGCCTTCAGGCGCCGCCTCGCAGCTGACCCCTTCTCGCCGCCCCTTACCGTGTAGTGACAGGACGCTGGAGAAGAGCCGTGTCAGCTCTTCTTGTCCTTTTCGGCGTAGCTGACGGACAGGCCCGCGCTGGCGTCGCCCTGGATGCCGTAGGGCGGCACGGGGTAGCGGAGCCCGTTCTTCGACAGGGCAGCGAGGCCGTCGATCATCTTCGGGAGATATCGCGGCGGCAGGGCCATCAGCATCTCGTCGTCGGCCACCCCGCCGTAGCGCCGCTCCGCATAGCAGGGAATGGTGAGGGCAGGCTCGCCCGTCTTGAGCGCCTTGCCCCAGGAATCCGCGCAGGCCGACTCCCCCACCGAAGTGAAGGTCATCTTCTTGTAGCCCGCCCATTGCAGGCCGTTGATCATGAAGATCATCTGTCCCGGCGTGCCGTAGAGCAGGCAGATATCCGGCGGGTTGAGGCGGTTAGACGCGAGGGGCGCCACGGCCAGAGCGTGATAGCGGCCGAAGGGGACACAATCCATGGCGTGCTGGTGAAGACTCGCGTCCGCCTGTGTCTTGAACCACACTCCGGCCATCCGCTTCCCCGACAGCCACTCGTCGTCCTGGGGATGGAGCCCGATCACCGCGCCGCACTGCGCGCCGACGAGGTCCTGCATGGTGATGCCGACGGTCCACCCGAGCTGGCGCGCCTGGGCCACGATCTGGTCGGTGGTGTGCTTGGCCTTGGGTCGCCGGATCTTGGGAATGGCCTCCATCTCGGCCACGCTCTCGAAGAGCTTCATCCCGATGGGAATGCTGCGCAGCCGCAGGTACTGGTTGAGGCCGTTGATGATTGTGTCCCAGTCGTAGCTCTCGGTGGTCACGCTCGTCTCCTCCCGGTCAGGATGCGCCGCGCGGCGAGGGTATCACGCCGCGCGGCGCTCGGAACACGGGCTTCATAGAGGAGCGTGCAAGAACTCCCGCCATGCCACGCGATGGCCGCGCAGGAAGCAGCCGAGCATCACCACCGAGGCGAGGAGATTGCCGGCGAGGATGGTCCACCACGCGATGGTCTCGAGCAGCCAGTGGGCGAGCACGGAGATCATGGCGAAGGTGAACACCTCGAAGCAGCAGAACAGCATGATGAAGACGAAGAGGAGCCGCGGCTCGCGGTCCGCGAGGGCGAGGAGGGCCGCCGCCATCCAGCCGAAGGCCACGAAGGCGGCGCCGTGCACGAGGGTGTACTCGAGCACGATGGGCCAGCCGATGACAAGGGCCGAGGGATCACGCAGACCGTGGAAGAGCGCCGCGCCGAGAAGCGCGGGGGTCCGCAGCGGCACGCCCGCCGCCGTGTCGTAGAGGAGGAACCAGATGGCCACCGCCGCCGCCCCGAGGAGGCCCGCGGCGAGGCCCTCGCGGACGATACGCGTCCACGGCCCGAAGAGCATCCCGCCGAGGGAGCGGTAGCCCACGAAGAGATAGACGAGCATCCCGCCCGCGGCAAGCGCATTGGCGATGAGGATCGCCCACCAGCCGAGGGCGGTCACCACGGGGTGGGCCCACCACGTCATCACGGCGAGGAAGGCGACTTCGAAGCACATGAGGGCGATGAACATCACGAGGAGCCGGCTGGGCTGGCGCTGGGCGGTCGCGATGAGGAAGGCGATGAGCACGCCGACCATGGCGAAGATCGCCCCGTGGAGAACCGTGTACTGGGCGACCAGGCCGGGGGTCACGGCGACCGCGCCCGGATCCCGCATGCCCTGCACGGCCGCCCCCAGGAGGGCCGGCGTCCGGAAGGGTTGGCCGCGGGCCGCGTCGTAGATGAGGAACCACACGGCGACGATGGCCGCCGCGATCAACCCTGCGATGATGCCCTCGCGAAGATACCGGGATCGGGAGTCCATGTGAGACCTCCTCTCCAGTACGTGCCGCGCGACGATGCGGATCTCTGGCAGAGGGTGTACCACCACTCGGAGCCGAGAGCAAACTACCCGTGCGCAGGCGCGCTAGCCTCGATGCTTTCGTCCCGGTGAGCAGCTAGGAGGTGTCGGGAGCGAGCCGGACGACCATCTTGCCGACATTGTCGCCGGAGAAGAGGCCGAGAAACGCCTTGGGCGCGTTCTCGATCCCGTCCACGATGGTCTCCTCGCGCTTGATCCGGCCGGACTTGAGCCAGCCCCCGACCTCGGCGAGGAACTCGGGATAGAGGCTCAGATGGTCGGAGATGATGAAGCCCTGCATGTGCACGCGATTGCCGATCATGGAGAAGAGATAGCGAGGGCCGGGATCGGGCGGATCGAGGTTGTACTGGGAGATCATGCCGCAGAGCGGGATGCGGGCGAAGGGATTGACCTGGCGCAGGACCATGTCGAGGAGGGGACCGCCCACGTTCTCGAAATAGATGTCGATGCCCTTG
>DASYQB010000057.1:0-5910 GCA_036005985.1 Candidatus Methylomirabilota bacterium
CGGCCGCTCGCGAAGAATGCCCTCGAGGACCTTGATGCGCCCGGCCGCGCGCCGCACCTCGAGGCCGGCCGGCCCCAGCACGGCCACGCCGGCCGAATCGTAGCCGCGATACTCGAGGCGCTTGAGCCCGTCCACGATGACGCCCACCGCGTCTTTGCCGCCGAGGTAGCCCACGATGCCGCACATGGCCTCACTGCTCCTTCTTGGCGGGGCCGCGCCGGGCGCGGCGGCGGGCGACCCAGCCTTCCTTCGTCACCTGCTGGCTCCGCTCGACGGAGAGCGCCCCGGGGGGAACGCTCTTGGTCACCACGCTGCCCGCGGCCACGAAGGCGTCGTCCCCGATGGTGATGGGCGCCACCAGGCTGCTGTTGCTGCCCACGAAGGCCCCATCGCCGATCTTCGTCTCGTGCTTGTCGACGCCGTCGTAGTTCACGATGATTACCCCCGCGCCGATATTCACCCCGTCACCCACCGTGGCGTCGCCGATATACGCGAGATGGCTCGCCTTGCTTCCCCGCCCGAGCCGCGACTTCTTCAGCTCCACGAAATTGCCCACCCTGGCGGCGGAGCCGACGTGCGACTGCGGGCGAAGGTGGCAGAAGGGGCCGAGCTGGGCGTCGGCTTCCACCACGGAGTCCGTGAGCACGCAGTATGGCTTGAGGGTGACGCGATCGCCCACGGTACTTCCGCTCACGTGGCAGCCCGTGCTCACCACGCACTCGGCGCCGATGGTCGTCGCGCCCTCGAGGATGGCCCCGGGATAGACCACGGTGTCGGGGCCGATCTCCACCGTGTCGTCCACGTAGGTGGCGGCCGGGTCGATCACGGTCACGCCCTCGGCCATGAGCCGGTCGAGCGTCCGCCGTCTCAGGGCGGCCGCCACCTGAGCGAGCTGCCTGCGGTCATTGATGCCGAGGCACTCTTCGGGATCGGGCGCGGCGAGCGCGTCGGTGATCGCGCCGTCCTTGGCGAGGAGGGCGATCACATCGGTGAGGTAATACTCCCCCTGCTTGTTCTGGGGCGTGACGCGATCCAATGCGCTCCACAACTGGCGCGCGTCGAAGCAGTAGACGCTGGTGCCGATCTCGTGGATCGCCCGCTGGGTGGGGGTGGCGTCAGCATGCTCGACGATGGCGACGGGGCGCCCGCTCTCCCGGATCACGCGCCCGTATCCCGTGGCGTCGCCGAGCACCGCGGTGAGGAGGGTGGCTGCCGCGCCCGCCGCGTGGTGCCGCTCGACAAGCGCGCGAAGCATTGCTTCCGACATAAGAGGCTGATCACCGGGCAGCACGAGGATCGTTCCTGCCCCGTCGCCACAGGCGCCGCGGGCCTGGAGGAGCGCGTGTCCCGTGCCCAGACGCTCCTTCTGCTCGGCATAGGCCAGATCGGGCGCGTCCCCCACCGCGGCGCGAACGGCGTCCGCCTCGCGGCCGACCACGAGCACCACGCGCGCGCCGAGGGCCCGGGCGATCCGTACCGGATAGTCGATGAGCCGGCGCCCACCAAGGAGGTGCAAGGCCTTGGGGCGGCGTGAGCGCATGCGCTTCGATTCGCCGGCCGCCAGGATCACCGCGGTGAAATCGCTCATCGCGCCCTTAGGTTAGCACGCATCATGCCAGGCCTTCCACGGGCCATGGCGGCCCGTTTGCGAGCGCAAATGATCTAACCTTCTCGCCCCCGGGTCAACATGCCAGAGGCATGTTGAGGATGAATGACAGAACTAGTCTCGCAGATGAGACAGAAGGGTGACGATCCTGTTGGGCAATGGACACGCGAGATCCACGAGCTCGCCGGTGGCGGGATGCAGGAAGGAAAGCCCCGCGGCGTGGAGGGCCACGCCCCCCAGGCCCTCGACTAGGTCGGGGGGAAGCGTATCGCGTTCCTTCCGGGCCCCGTAGGTCGCGTCGCCGACCAGCGGATGACCAAGGGACGCGAGGTGAACGCGGATCTGATGCGTGCGGCCGGTCTCGAGCCGGCACTCCAGATAGGTAAATCCAGGGTAGCGCTCGAGGACGCGGAAGCGCGTCACCGCGCGCTTGCCCGTGCCCGGACGGGCCACGGCCATGCGCACTCGCGAGTGGGAATCGCGGGCGATAGGGGTATCGATCACGCCCTCGTCGCGCCTGATCACTCCGTGGGCGAGGCAGAGATAGCGGCGCGACATGCTGCGCCGGCCGAGCTGCGCGGTGAGCGAGTCGTAGGCCGCGCGCGTCTTGGCGAGGACGATGAGCCCCGACGTGCCCTTGTCCAGGCGGTGGACGATGCCGGGGCGGCGCGGTCCACCCACCCCCGAGATCTCCGGCGCGTGAGCGAGCGCCGCGGCGGCCAGCGTGCCCGTGGGACTCCCCGCCCCCGGGTGCGTCACCATGCCCACGGGCTTGTCCACGACGAGCACGTGGGCATCCTCGAACACGACGCGGAGGGGAATCGCCTCCGCCGCCATCTCGTCGGATGCCGGGGGCGGCACGGTGGCCTGGACACGCTCGCCGGGCTTGAGCCGATGCGAGGCCTTGCGGGCGACCCCGTCGACCTGGACGTGGCCCTCGTCGATGAGAGCCTTGATCCGTGTGCGAGACAGCTCGGGCAGCCGTGAGGCCAGCCAGACGTCCAGGCGCCGGCCCGTGTCGGCGGGACTCGCGGTGGCCGCCACGTGCCGGGCGGCCTCGACGGTCATGCCCGGGGGGGGGACGCCGTCAGCATGCGGAGGGCGAGCAGGGCCACCCCGACGCTGATGGCCGAATCGGCAACGTTGAAGGCGGGCCAGTGCCATCCGCGCCAGTAGAAGTCGAGGAAGTCCACCACGGCCCCGAAGCGCGCCCGGTCGATCAGATTGCCCGCGGCCCCGCCGAAGATCATGCCGATGGCCACGGCGGCTACCCGGCCGCCCTCGGGCAGGAGCCGGGTGGCGATGGTCGCCAGCACGCCCACCGCCACCACGGACAGGAGCGCGACCACCCAGCGCCACCCCGGGGGCACTGTCCCGAGCATTCCGAAGGCGAGCCCGGGATTCATGACGAGGGTGAGGGAGAAGAAACCGTCGATCACGGTCACGGGAGCGCCCGGCGGCAAGGCATGCAGAACGATCCATTTCACGGCCTGGTCGAGGATCACGATGATCCCGGCCACCACCGTCACCAGCGTCATGAAAGTCCGAGAACCACCGGCAGGCAGCGCTCGCAGAGGGTGGGATGCCGGGGATCGGCGCCCACCTCCGGGCTCCACGTCCAGCACCGCTCACACTTCTTCCAGCCCAGCCGCTGCGCGGGCACCACGGCAAGGGCTAGCCCGGGGATGTCCTGGCTCTCGTAGAGGACGCCTCCGTTGGCGGGAGGCGTCGCGGCAAGCTTCACCGCCGACACGTTGAACAACGTGGCCAGCAATGCCTCGCCCTTGCCCGCGAGGAGCGGCCGCCATTGCTCTTCGGGAGCGCTGGTGACGTAGACCACGGCGTCGATGCCCTTGCCGATCAGCCCCTGCTTGCGCGCGGACTCGAGGGCCCGCGCCACCTCGCCCCGCACTTCGAGGAGACGCTCCCAGTCGGCGGCCAAGCGCTCGTTGACCCACTCTCCCCGCTCTTCGGGCAGAGTCACGAGGTGCACGCTCTCCGGCTTGCCGCGGCCGGGGATGTAGCTCCACACCTCGTCGGTGGTGAAGGACAGGATGGGCGCGAGGATCCGGGCGAGGGCGGTGAGCATCTCGAAGCACACCGTCTGCGAGGCGCGCCGGCTCGGATCGTCGGGGGCGCGGGTGTAGAGGCGATCCTTGATGATGTCGAGATAGAGCGAGGAGAGATCCACCGCGCAGAAGTTGTGCGTGGTGTGGAAGACCACGTGGAACTGGTACTCCTCGTAGGCGCGGCGGGTGCGCGCGATGAGCTCGCCCAGGCGCAGGAGGGCCCAGCGGTCGATCTCGTCCATCTGATCGTAGGAGACGCGATCCCGATCGGGATCGAAGTCGGCCAGCGTCCCGAGGAGGAAGCGGAACGTGTTGCGGATCCGCCGGTAGGCGTCGGAGAGGCGATTCAAGATCTCGTGGGAGAGCCGGATGTCCTCGGCATAATCCTCGGAGGCAACCCAGAGCCGCAAGACCTCGGCGCCGTACTTGGGGATCAGCTCCTCCTGCTGGACGTAGTTCCCCTGCGACTTCGACATCTTTCGCCCCTCACCGTCCACCACGAAGCCGTGGGTGAGGACCGACTGGTACGGCGCGCGATTCCGCGTCCCCACCGCCTCGAGGAGCGAGGAATGGAACCAGCCGCGATGCTGGTCCGAGCCTTCGAGATACATGTCGGCCGGCCACCGCAACTCGGGCCGCGTCTCGAGCACCGCGGCATGACTGCAGCCCGAGTCGAACCAGACATCGAGGATGTCCGTCTCCTTGCGGAACTCTTCGCTACCACACTTGGGACAGCGCGTGCCGGGAGGCAGGAGATCCTTGGCCGCGCGCGCGTGCCACTCTTCGGCGCCCCGCCCATCGCGCATGATGGCGGCCACGTACTCGACGAGACGCTCCTCGACGAGGAGGGTCTCGCACGCCCCGCAGTAGAAGGCCACGATGGGCACTCCCCACACGCGCTGGCGCGAGATGGTCCAGTCGGGACGGTGGGCGATCATGTTGAAGATGCGGTCCCGTCCCCACGCGGGGATCCACACCACTTCGTGCTCCACGGCCTCCAGGGCACGCTGACGCAGGCCCTTCTTGTCGAGCGAGATGAACCACTGCTCGGTGGCCAGGAAGAGTGTCGGGTTCTTGCACCGCCAGCAGTGCGGATACTCGTGGTTCAGGGTGACCTCCGCCACGAGGGCGCCGACCTTGCGCAGATGCTCGACAATCTTCGGATTGGCCTCCCACACCGTCATGCGCGCGAAGTGCTCGACCTCCGGGATATAGCGGCCGTCGTCGTCCACGGGGTTGTAGATCTTGAGGCCGGCCTTCCGGCCGAGCTCGTAGTCCTCTTCACCGTGCCCCGGCGCGATGTGCACGAGCCCCGTGCCGGTATCCATGGCCACGAAGCTGGCCGCCAATACCGGCGAGTCGCGATCGATCCAGGGGTGGCGGGCCACCGTGCCTCCGAGGGCATGACCGGGAATCGCCACCTCGGTGAGAGAAGCGCGACCGCGCACGCCGGGCAGACCGGCAAAGGCCTCGGCGAGCGGGCGGGCCACGATGAGCGATTGGCCGTCGAGCTCGACCACCGTGTAGGTCTCCGTCGGATTGACCGCGATGGCGAGATTGGCGGGAAGCGTCCACGGCGTGGTGGTCCAGATCACCAGCGAGGCGGGCTTCCCTCCGAGCGCCTGCGCGAGGGCGGGAGACGGGGAGCGCACGGGGAACTTCACGTATACCGTCTGAGTGGTCTGGTCCTCGTACTCGACCTCGGCCTGGGCGAGCGCGGTCTTGCAGTGCATGCACCAGTGCACGGGCTTGAGGCCCTTGTAGACAACACCGGTGCCGACAAAGCGGCCGAACTCGCGGGCGATCACGGCCTGATAGGCCGGCTCCATGGTCACGTACGGGTGCTTCCAGTCGCCGATGATGCCGAGCCGCTTGAACTCCTCGCGCTGGATGTCGATGTACTTCTGCGCATACTCGCGGCAGCGGCGGATCTTCTCGAGGGGGTCCATGGCCCGCCGCACGTCCACGTCCGCGGTGTCGAGACCGAGCTCCTTGTCCACCTGGTGCTCGATGGGCAGGCCATGGCAGTCCCAACCCGGCACGTAGACCGCGTTGTTCCCCAGCATGGCACGCGACTTGACCACGAAGTCCTTCAGGATCTTGTTGAGCGCGGTCCCCATGTGGATATTGCCGTTGGCATAGGGCGGGCCGTCGTGGAGGATCCACAGGGGACGATTGGCCGACGCCTGGCGAATGCGGCTGTAGATGTCCATCTCGTCCCAGCGCGCGAGCATG
>DASYQB010000058.1:0-2278 GCA_036005985.1 Candidatus Methylomirabilota bacterium
CGCTTGGCGCCCTCCGCGAAGAGCATGCCCGCCAGGTACCCGGCGAGCGAGTAGCGATTGGGGTCGTTCTTGGGGAAATATTTCTGCATCTGCTCCCGGTACAGCTTTACGCCGGGCGCGTCGGAGCGGACGGGATCGGGCAGAGTGGACAGCCCCTCGACTCCCTCGGAGGCATCGGCGGCAAGAGCCAGGTAGGTCTCGTCGGTGAGCGGGCCGGTGGAGACCATCAGCGTGTCGCTCCACCCGATCTTCTGTCGCTCCTTGAGGGCCTGCGCGGCCGGGCCGGGTGTGAGCACGAGGAACGTCACCTCGGGCTTCGCGGCCTGGAGCTTGGCGATCTGGGCGCTCACGTCGGTGACGCCGCGCTTCACGGGCTCGGTCGCCACCAGCTTGAGACCGTGGCGGGCGAGGTCCTGCTCGAAGGCGCCGAGGAACGATTTGCCGTACTCGTCGTCCTGGTAGAGAGCGGCAAAGCGCTTGAACTTCCGCGGGCCCGCCAGATGGTCGATCATCATGCGCGACTGGCGGTCGCTCAGCACGAGGCCGCTGAAGACGTACTTCCGGTTGCGCGTCTCCGTCGAGCTCTGGAACGGAAAGAGCAGCGGGATTTTGTTCTGCTCGATGTAGCCGAGCGTGGCCACGACCGGCGGGGAGCCCTGGGGCGCGATGATCGCGAAGATCCCATCCTGCTCCACGAGCTTCTTGGTGTTGGCCACGGCGTCCTGGGGACGATAGCCGTCGTCGTAGTAGATCGTGCGCACCTTGCGGCCGTGGATGCCGCCCGCGTCGTTGACGACGCGGAAGTACAGGTCGACGCCGAACCTGGTCAGCTGGGTGCCCGTGAAGGCCAGCGGCCCGGAGAACGAGTTCGACGAGCCGACCAGGATCTCGGTGTCCGTTACGCCTTGCTCGGCGGCGGCCGGTGTCGCCCCGAGCGCGGCGAGGACCAGGAAGAGCGCCGCCCATCTCTGTCTCATGACTTCCTCCTTGCCATCGCGGCCAGACCGCCGGGCATGAACAGCATGCAGATGATCATGATCGCGCCGAAGATCAGCGGCCGGAACGCCTGGAACCCGGCCAGCGAGTCGTTGAGCACGGTGACGATGGCCGCCCCCGCCACGGAGCCGAGCACGGATCCGAGCCCGCCCAGGATGATCATCACCAGGAAATCGACGGAGAGGAACACGTCGAAGGCGTCGGGGGAGAGAAACCCCACGACGAAGGCGAAGAGCCCGCCCGCCACTCCCGTGTAGAACGCCGACAGCACGAAGGCGATGGTCTTGTAGGCGGCGGCGTTGATGCCGCTGGCCTGCGCGGCGATCTCGCTGGTGCGGACGGCGAGGAAGGCGCGGCCGGTCCGCGTGGCCGCCACGTTGAGCGCGGCCAGGATCATGGCCGCCGCCACCGCCACGGCCAGGTAGTAGCGGGCAGCGTCGGTGGCGAGGGTCCACGGACCGAGACGCGCCAGCGGCACGCGGAGGCCGTCGTTGCCGCGTGTCAGCCAGTCGAGGTTGGTGATCGCCTCCGTCACCACGAAGCCAAAGGCCAGCGTGGCCATGGCCAGATAGAGGCCCTCGAGCCGGAGGCACGGGATACCGAGGGCGAGGCCGACGAGCGCGGTGGCGAGACCGGCCACGAGGAGCGTGAGGGGCACCGGCAACGTGGGAAAGCGCAGGGTGAGGAGCGCCGCCACGTACGCGCCGATGGCGAGAAAGCCCGCATGGCCGAACGAGAGCTGGTTCGTGTAGCCCGACAGCAGGTTGAGCCCGATGGCGACGACGGCATTGACGGCGACCAGAGTGCCCAGGAACACGAGGTACTTCGGCGCCACCAGGGGCCAGCCCAGTACGGCCACCGCCGCGAGCCCCAGCATGGTCCGACGCACTAGACCTTCCTCCTCTCGACACGGCCAAAAAGACCGTGAGGGCGCACGAGGAGGATGGCGATCATGACGAGGAAGGGGACGGAGTAGCGGATGCCCGTGGGCAGGTAGAGCGGCGCCAGATTCTCGATGACCCCGAGGAGCATGCCCCCCACCACCGCCCCCGGCATCGAGCCAAAGCCCCCGAACACGGCCGCCGTGAAGCCGTTGATCGCGATGAGTCCCATCTTGGTAGAGAGGAAGGTCACCGGCGCGATGAGCACGCCCCCCACCGCTCCCACCACCGCCGCGAGCACCCATGCCCCGGAGTACACGCGCTCCACGCTGAGGCCCATGAGCCGCGCCGCGTTCTGGTTCTGGGCAACCGCGCGCATGGCGCGCCCGAACCGCGTGGCG
>DASYQB010000059.1:0-3846 GCA_036005985.1 Candidatus Methylomirabilota bacterium
CGATCTAAAGCCGATGAAGCCCGTCACCGTCATCGGCCCCTTGGCCATGGTGGGGAGCCGCTCGCCTTCGGCCACGTCCTGCCAGTAGCGCGGCACGGCTCCGCGGATCTCCTCGTTGGCGTAGAGCTGGAAGACCTCGGCCAGCTCCTCGTCGGTGTAACGCTTGGGCGCCTTCGCCTTGACCTCGGTGTACTTGGTCCCCTGTTCACGCGCGATGTCTCGATCGGTGCGGAAGCACCAGCTGTCCGCCCCCGCCACGAGCTCGCCGTGCTGGTTGTAGAAGTCCACGTGATAGATCTGTTGGATGGCCCGGCCGGCGAACGCCGTCTGGTGGGGGATCAGGTCCTTCAGCCACGCCTCGGTGGTGATGGTGTCGTTGCGGCGCACGGGCAGGTGCCAGTTCCAGTCTGCGCCGGCCCACATGGCGTGCACGCCGGGCAGGCCGCCCACGTAGCCGGAGATGATGCGGCTCGTGGCGAAGAGGAAGCTCGGCGGCGCGACGATGGTGCCGTAGCGCGCGCGGGCCGCGTAGTCCGGATCGCACCACAGCGGGTTGTCGTCGCCGATCCCGTGCGCGTAGTGACGGATACCGTCGCGCGAGGCCTCGTGGCACCACGGCTCGAGGGTGTCGGTGATCTTCACGCCGATGCGCCGGCGCAGGTCATCGAGGGCGTGGTCGGTAATCTTGGGGAACAGGTTGGCCGTCACGGGAGGCATGGCGTTCTCCTAGTCGGCGGGTGAAGGCGCGGCCGTCTCGGCCTCGCGGAGAGTCTTGCGGTTGACCTTGCCCGCCGGCGTCTTGGGCAGCTCGGGGACGAAGGCCACGTGGCGCGGGTACTCGTGCTGGCTCAACCGCGCGCGGGTGAAGTCTTGAAGCTCGCGGGCGAAGGCCTCGTCGGGGGGGCGCGCGCTGACGATGAAAGCCTTGACCACCTGTCCGCGCAGGGCGTCGGCCACGCCGATCACCGCGGCCTCACGGACGTCGGGATGCTTGAGGAGGATGTCCTCGATCTCCACCGCGCTCATCGTCCAGCCCGCGGAGATGATCACGTCGTCGGCGCGCCCTGCGTGGTAGAAGTAGCCCTCGTCGTCGACGGAGCCGCGGTCCTTGGTGTCGAACCAGGCGTCGCGGCGCCGGACCATGATCTCGCCGATCTGGTTCGGCGGGCACGGCTTGCCGTCCGTCCCCTGCACCTCGACCCGCACTCCCGGCACCGGCTTGCCGAGGGCGCCGGGCTTGACCACGTAGTCCTCCGCCCCCGGATAGTCGGCGAGAATCACTCCCACCTCGGTGGTGCCGTACATGCTGCACACGGGCACATGGAGCGCATCCTCCACGAACGCCCGGGTGGCGCTGTCGATGGGCTCGCCCGTAAAGGAAAGCTTGCGGATGGCGTAGCGATAGCGCGGCATCTCTCCGGAGCCCTTCATCATCCGGTAGTGGGTCGCCGCGGCCGAGAGGTTGGTGACCTCGTAGTCCTGGAGCGCCCGGAGCAGACGCACGGCCTCGAACTTGCCCGCCATCGTCCCCGTGGTCACTCCCATGGCCAGCGGGGCGAGCGTGCCGTGCCAGAGACCGTGGCCCCACGCCGGCGAGGACGGGCAGAAGTAACGGTCTTCCGGGCGGATGCCCGTGCCGTAGAGAGCGGCCACCATCAGGACGACGACGGCCCGCTGGGTGTGGCGGACGGCCGCAGGCAGCTCGCGCGTAGTGCCCGAGGTGTACTGGAAGACGGCGAGATCGTCGGCTTTGCTCCGCACCGCGTAGTGCGAGGGATAGGGCGCCAGCTCGGCCGTCAGGGTGTCGTCGGCCACGCGCACGTCCAGGCCGGAGATGGCGCGGGCCGTCTCCACCTTCTCGACGTTGGTGAGGAGCAGGCGCGGCCGGCAGTCCTCCACGCGGAGGCGCACGCCGTCGGGCCCGAAGAGCGTGAAGAGCGGCACGGCGATGGCGCCCATCTTGATGGCGCCGAAGAGGGCGGTGTAGAAGGCCAGGGAGGGCTCCAGCATGATGGCCACGCGGTCACCGGGGACGACGCCCCGCGCGGCAAGCCAGTGAGCGAAGCGCGACGAGGACGCGGAGAGCTCGGCGAACGTGATGGCCTCGTCGCGCCCGTCGGCATGGGCCACCCGCACGGCCACACGCCCGGGAGCCGCGTGGCGGTCCACGCACTCGTGGGCGAGATTGAACGCTTGACGGTCGCCGTCGAACAGCTCCCAGAGGGCGGCCGGCGAGAAGTGACGGTGGGCGTCCGCGTAGCTCGTGTAGTCGGTCAGGCGCGCCATGGCGCTCGTTCCCTCCTATGGGCCTCGCCATCGGACCACGCGAGCTCGACGTTGTCAATATGATTATGTCATTGTATATTGACAACACTCGATGCGTGCCTCCACCACGGCCGGACGTCCGATGGAAGATTCGCGGGTGAGGTCTCCCCGCGGGACGGTCAGGGTGCGGCAGGTGCCGGCAGTGACGCGGGCCGTGGCCATCCTTCGCCTGCTCGGCCGGAGCGAGGAATCGCTCGGCGTCAACGCGATTGCCCGCGCCCTGCGCCTGATCCCCAGCACTTGCCTGCACATCCTTCGCGTGCTCGTGGCCGAGGAGCTGGTCACCCTCGATCCATCGACCAAGCGCTACCGTCTGGACGCGGGCATCCTCACCATCGCGCGCAGCGCGTTGCGGCGGAACGGCTTCGCCGAGACCGTGCAGCCGGAGCTGGATCGCCTCTCGCGCCACCACGGCGTCACCGCCATCGGGGTGCAGGCCATCGGGCTCGAGCACATCGTGGTGGTCGCCATCTCGCGGTCCGATCAGGGGCTGCGACTCCACACCGATATCGGCAGCCGCTTTCCCGCCCTCATCAGCGCCTCCGGACGCTGCGTCGCCGCCTTCTCCGGTCATCCCTGGGCCACCCTCGAGCGCCGCTTCCGCGCTCTCCGCTGGGACCGGCCGCCCGCGCTCAAGACCTGGCGCGCCGAGGTCAAGGCGACACGCGCCAAGGGCTACGCGGTGGACGAGGGGAACTACATCCGGGGAGTCACCATCATTGCCGCGCCCGTGAGGCCGTCCGGCGGTGCCGTCAGCCACGTCGTGGTGGTGGTCGGAGTGAGCGAGCAGATCCGCCAGACCGGGGTGGACACGCTGGCGCGCGAGCTGCGGACTATCGGCGAGAACCTGTCACATCGGCTGGGAGCGGGCTCGGCTCCCTGAGAAAGCTCGGCCCTGAGCGCGAACCACGACCTCCGGGGGCGTTCCCCCCGGAGGCCCCTTCCCTGAGGAAGATCACAGTGAGGCGGTGGCGTCTTGGCTACGTAAGGCGGGTCTAGTAGTCCCCGCCGGGCGGCATTGACGGCATGGAGTTCTTCTCGTCTTCCGGCAAGCTGGTGATGAGTGCTTCCGTGGTAAGGAGCAAGGACGCGATCGAGGCCGCATTCTGCAGGGCGACGCGCTCGACCTTGGTGGGATCGATGATCCCCGCCTGGATCATGTCAACGAACTGATTCGACTCGGCGTCAAAGCCATACGCCACGTCCTTGGCCGCCTTGATCTTCTCGACCACAACCGAGCTCTCGAGCCCGGCGTTCTGGACGATCTGCCGGATTGGCTCCTCGAGAGCCCGCCGAACGATATCGACCCCGGTTGCCTCGTCGCCCGACAGCTTGAGGCCGTCGAGGCCTTTCGAGGCTCGGAGAAGGGCCACCCCGCCCCCCGGCACGATACCCTCTTCGACGGCAGCCCGGGTCGCGTTGAGAGCGTCCTCGACGCGCGCCTTCCTTTCCTTCATCTCTGTCTCCGTGGCCGCCCCCACCTTGATGATGGCCACGCCCCCCGCCAGCTTCGCGAGGCGC
>DASYQB010000060.1:0-1744 GCA_036005985.1 Candidatus Methylomirabilota bacterium
GGATCGTCCCCAAGAAGTACGTCGAGAAGGTCGGCGACGAGGGCTTCCTGAAGGCGCCCATCGGGGCGGGCCCGTACAAGTACGTCAGCCAGAACCAGGGCATCGACCTGACGCTCGAGGCCTTCGAGGGCTACTGGCGCAAGGTGCCGAGCGTGAAGCGCCTGGTGCTGAAGAGCGTGCCGGACGAGACCACACGCGCCGCGGCGCTGAAGCGCGGCGAGGCCGACATCGCCTACTTCCTGAACGGGCCGATCGCCGAGGACGTGCGCAAGACACCGGGGCTCAAGCTCATGGCCGCGCGGACCAATACCATCTTCTTCCTCGACTTCGTCGAGCAGTGGGAGCCGAAGTCACCCTGGCACGACCAGCGCGTGCGCCTCGCCGCGAGCCTCGCCATCGACCGGAAGGCCATCAATGACGCCGAGTCGCTCGGCTTCTCGGGGCTCACCGGCAATATCGTGCCCCGTCACATGGAGTTCGCCCTACCCATCGAGCCGCATCCCTACGATCCCAAGCGGGCCAAGCAGCTCCTCGCCGAGGCCGGGTATGCGAACGGATTCGACGCGGGCGACCTCACACCGAACCCGCCGTACTTCGGGATGGGGGAGGCGATCACCAACTACCTCGCCGCGGTGGGGATCCGGACCAAGCTCCGGAGCATGGAGCGCGCCGCCTTCCTCACGGCCTACCGCGAGAAGAAGCTCAAGGGCATTGTCATGGCCCCCCAGGGCACGGCGGGCAATGCGGCCACGCGCATCGAGACGATGGCCACCAAGAACGGCCTCTACGCCTACGGCGTGCTGCCCGAGGTGGAGGACCTCTTCCAGCGCCAGGCCAAGGAGATGGATCGGAAGAAGCGCGAGGAGCTGCTCCACCAGGCCCAGAAGATCCTCCACGACAAGGTGGTCTTCGCCCCGATCTGGGAGAACGGCTTCATCCGCGGCGTCGGCCCCCGCGCGGAGGAGCCGGGGCTGAGCCTGATCCCGGCCTTCCCCTACTCGGCGCCGCTCGAAGACTTGCGCCTGAAGAAGTAGGACCTCGGTGCGAGGCGCTCTCGGCCGGGTGGATTCGCTCGTGACCGCGCTTCCGCCCGGCCGTTTCCTCCGGCGCCCGGCGCTGTTCTGGTTCTGGCTCCACGTTCCCGTGACGATGGCCATCTACGCGCCGGCCATCGCCACGACGCTGCCCTCCGTGCCCGAGTCATACCGCCCCGCCCTCGTGGTCAGCTACGTCGTCCAGGCCGCGTTCCTCCTGACCCTGCTGTATGTCGTCACGTGGCCCCTGAGCTTCAGTGCGCAGGTGTACTCGAACGCCGTCCCGATCGTTTCGGGCGCGGCCATGGTCGCGCAGTTCGTGGACAGTCAGCTCTACCAGGCGGTTGGCTTTCACATGAACGGGCTGTTCTTTCGGGTGCTCTGGCAGCCGGGAGCGCTTCGAGAGGTGGGCGTACCCGTCCCGGAGGTGCTCTTGCTCGCGGTCCTGTTCGCGGTGTGGATGGTCGCCGATGCCACCGTGGGCCGCCGGTTCCTCCTT
Organism: Candidatus Methylomirabilota bacterium; assembly: GCA_036005985.1. Classification (GTDB taxonomy): domain Bacteria; phylum Methylomirabilota; class Methylomirabilia; order Rokubacteriales; family CSP1-6; genus AR37. The sequence continues at coordinate 1,534 of DASYQB010000060.1, forward strand.
CGCCTCGCCACCGAGCGGCGGGCGGTGACGTGGGCCGGCGCAATGCTCGCCGTCGTGCTGGTCGAGCGGCTCTCCAGCGCGGCCCTGATCTTCAACGGCGGGCTCGCCGTCGACGCCGCCGAGCAGGTGCTCCCGCTCCAGCCCCCGATGCGGCTGAACGGGCAGATGGCGCTCCTGACCGGCCGCCGCGCGCGGATCGACTCGATTCCCG